>JAFWBZ010000311.1 GCA_017537105.1 Clostridia bacterium
CGTCTCCATCGCCGGCTCCCAGTACTTTGCGGATGCGGGCATCCCGGCCATCGGCGTCACCTGCACCAACCCGCAGGTCACCGCGGGCAACAGCCACTACTTCCGCGTGTGCTTCCTGGATCCCTTCCAGGGCACCGTCCTGGCCAACTACGCCTACAGCCAGCTGGGCGCCACCGTCGCCTACTCCCTGGGCGAGCTGGGCAACGACTATGACCAGGGCCTGTGCACCTACTTCGGCCAGGCCTTCGAGGCGCTGGGCGGCACCGTGATCCACGAGGACTTCCCGACCAACACCGCGGACTTCACCTCCTACCTGACCAACGCGGCCAACTACGGCGCGAATGTGTTCTTCTGCCCGGTCTCCATCGCGTACTCCACGCAGATCGTGCAGCAGGCGGCCAGCCAGGGCGCGGCCTTCCCGATCCTGGGCGGCGACACCCTGGACAGCAACGTCGTTTCCAACGCCGCGAAGGGCACGAACGTGAACGTGGTGGTCACCACCTTCTATCAGGAAGGCGCGAACGCCGAGTTCGACAACGGCTTCAAGGCTTGGCTGGCTGAGGACGCCGAGGCCCTGACCAACAACGGCGGCAACGACATCATTGCCGGCGTCACCGCGATGGGCTACGATGCCTACTATGTGGCCCTGGAGGCCCTGAAGGCCGCCGGTTCCACCGATTCCAAGGCCGTCATGGCGGCCCTGCCTGCCGTCACCTACGACGGCGTGTCCGGCCACATCGAGTTTGACGACACCGGCGACGCCGTGCGCAACGCGGCCTACGTCAAGACCGTCAACACCGAGACCGGCGACTGGGAGTTCGTGACCGAGCAGACCGTCGAATAAGCGGCATCGGTTCTCCCTGACAGATGCGGCGGGGGCTGCGAGCCCCCGCCGATCTTTATTGAAGCGGGCCGGGCGCGCATGATCCGGCGCGCTCTCTGTGAAAAACAACCTGAAGGAGCGTGTTCCCTCCATGTGGAATACCGTGTTTCCCTACCTGCTCTCCGGCATCTCGGTGGGCGGGCAGTATGCGTTGATCGCCATCGGCTACACGATGGTGTACGGCATACTGCGCCTCATCAACTTTGCCCACGGCGACGTGTTTATGGTGGCCGGCATCGTCATGGTGTACATGGCGGCCAGTGGCCTGCCGCTGGGGATCTGCATTCCGCTGGTGCTGGTCATCACGGCGCTGATCGGCTTCGTGATCGAGCGCGTGGCCTACAAGCCGCTGCGCACCGCGCCGCGCATGTCGGCGATGATCTCCGCCATCGGCGTCAGCTACACATTGCAGAACCTGGTGCTGTACATCACCGGCGGCCTGAACCAGATCTATCCCACGATCCCGTGGATCTCCAGCTCCGTGACGATCTTCGGCGCGACCACCAAGATGGTCACGCTGGTGACGCCGGTGCTGACGCTGATCCTGGTGGTGGCGCTGGTGTGGCTGATCAACCACACCAAGATCGGCATGGCCATGCGCGCGGTCTCCCGCGACTTCGAGACCAGCCAGCTCATGGGCATCAAGATCAACCGCGTCATCTCCACGACCTTCGTCATCGGCACCTTCCTGGCGGGCGTGGCGTCGCTGCTGTACTTCACCAACTACACCACGGTCATCCAGACCTCCGGCGCGATGCCGGGCCTGAAGGCCTTCGTGGCGGCGGTGGTCGGCGGCATCGGATCGATTCCCGGTGCGGTGGTGGGCGCGTTCATCATCGGCATCGCCGAGAACATCATCAAGGGTCTGGACATCATACTGTTCCGGCTGGGCGTCATCAAGGGCCCCATGGGCCTGGCGACCTTCTCCGACGCCTTTACCTTCGCGCTGCTCATCATCATCCTGGCGGTGAAGCCCACCGGCCTGTTTGGTGAGAAGATTACGGACAAGGTGTGAGGTGAGCGGCATGAGCAACAATTTGCAGAAAAAGAAGATCGATTCCGCGACCATCCTCTCCGCGGTGATCGTGCTCGCCGTCTACGCGCTGGTGTTCCTCGCCGAGCAGACGCTTCCGGCGACCTCGATGCTGTTTACGGTGTTGAAGAAGGGCGCGACCTACGCGCTGGTGGCGGTGTCCATGAACCTGCTGAACGGCTTTACGGGCTTGTTCTCCCTGGGCCAGGCGGGCTTTATGCTGATCGGCGCGTATGTGTACGGCATATTCACCATCCCGGTGATGAGCCGCATGGACGTCTACCAGTATTACAACGGCGGCCTGGTGCAGTTCACGCTGCCGGTGTTCGTGGCCATGCTCCTGGCGGGCCTGGCGGCGGCCTTCTTCGCCTTCCTGATCGGCCTGCCGGTGCTGCGGCTCAAGAGCGACTACCTGGCCATCGCCACGCTGGGCTTCGCGGAGATCATCCGCGCGCTGTTCCAGTGGGACAAGCTGGGTCCGATCACCAACGGCTCCAACATGCTGCGGCTGTTCCCGACCTTCAACGACTTCAACATCCGCGGCGCGGACGGCCAGGTGACCGTCTACCTGTCCACCCTGATGCCGCTCCTGATCTCCGGCGTGTGCATCGGCGTGATTATCCTGCTGATCAACTCCACCTTCGGCCGCGCGCTGCGGGCCATGAAGGACGACGAGATCGCCGCCGAGGCCATGGGCATCCGGCTGGCCAGCCACAAGCGACTGGCGTTCTGCATCTCCTCGTTCTTCGCGGGCGTGGGCGGCGCGATGCTGGCCATGTACCAGAACACGGTGCAGGCGAAGTCCTTCACCACGGCCATGACCTATGAGATTTTGCTGATCGTGGTCATCGGCGGCCTGGGCTCCGTGACCGGCAGCTGCATCTCCTCCTTCCTGTTCGTCGCCTGCTCCGAGTGGTGGCTCCGCTTCCTGGACCAGAAGCAGGTGCTCGGCGGCTTTGAGGTGCCGCTGCTGCGCAACGGCTTCCGCCTGGTGGTGTTCTCGATCATCATCATGATCGTGGTGCTGTTCTTCCGCCAGGGCATCATGGGGACGAAGGAACTGCCGGATCTGATACGGGGCTGGCAGGGCCGGGGAAAGCGTCAGGCAAAGGGGGTGCGGTCCAAGTGAGCGAGAATGTGCTGCACATCGATCATCTGACCATGCGCTTTGGCGGCGTGGTGGCCGTGAACGACCTGAGCATGGATATCAACAAGGGCGAGATCGTCGCCCTGATCGGTCCCAATGGCGCGGGCAAGACCACCGCGTTCAACATGGTGACCGGCGTCTACCAGCCCACCGAGGGACACATCACCCTGCTGGGGCAGGACATCACCGGCCGCCGCCCGGACGAGATCACCAAGCTGGGCATCGCCCGCACCTTCCAGAACATCCGGCTGTTCTCCTCGATGACCGTGTTTGAAAACGTGCTGACCGCGCACCACCTGCGCCGCACCAGCAACTTCCTGACGGCCACCTTCCGGCTGAACGCCGCCGAGGAGCGGCGCATGCGGCAGGAGACCGAGGCGCTGCTGAAGGAGGTTGGCCTGTACGAGCTGCGGGACGAGATGGCCACCAGCCTGCCCTACGGCAAGCAGCGGCTGCTGGAGATCGCCCGCGCGCTGGCGACGAAGCCCAGCGTACTGCTGCTGGACGAGCCCGCGGCGGGCATGAACCCCCAGGAGACCGAAGAGCTGGGCGAGTTCATCAAGCAGATCAAGGACAAGTTCCAGCTGACGGTGTTCCTCATCGAGCACCACATGAACCTGGTCATGGGGATCTCCGACCGCATCTACGTCATCGACTTCGGCAAGCAGATCGCCGAGGGCACGCCCTTCGAGGTCCAGAACAATCCCGCCGTCATCGCGGCCTATCTGGGCGTCGAGGAGGAAGAGGGACAGGCGGAAGAGGAGGTGGAGCAGCGGTGAGCATGCTGAAGGTCAAGGACCTGAAGGTCAACTACGGCGGCATCGAGGCCCTGAAGGGCATCAGCTTCGACGTGGAGCAGGGTCAGATCGTCACGCTGATCGGCGCCAACGGCGCGGGCAAATCCACCACCCTGCGGGCCATTTCCGGCCTGGTCAAGACCGCCTCCGGCGCGATCAACTTCATGGGGCGCGACATCATTCCCTTCAACGCGCAGCAGGTGGTGGCCGAGGGCATCGCCATGGTGCCCGAGGGACGCCGCGTGTTCGACAACCTGACCGTCCTCGAAAATCTGAAGATCGGCGCCTATCTGCGCACCGACCGGGAGGAGATCGAGGCCGGCATCGAGGACATCTTCCAGCGCTTCCCGCGGCTCAAGGAGCGCGAATGGCAGCTGGCGGGCACCCTCTCCGGCGGCGAGCAGCAGATGCTGGCCGTGGGGCGCGCCATGATGGCGAGGCCCAAGCTGCTGATGATGGACGAGCCGTCGCTGGGCCTGGCGCCGCTGGTGGTGAAGGACATCTTCTCCATCATCCGCGACCTGAAGAGCGAGGGCATCACGATTTTGCTGATCGAGCAGAACGCCAATGCCGCGCTGCGCTGCGCGGACCAGGCCTACGTGCTGGAGACCGGGCGCATCACCATGCACGGCACCGGCGCGGAGCTGCTGGCCGACCAGCGCGTCCGGGACGCCTACCTGGGCTCCACGGCGCGATAAGGAATGACAGGCCTGAAAGGCCCCCGGCACCTTGCCGGGGGATCTTTTGTATAGGGAAGTGTGCAATTAACACGAATTAGCTTTAACTAACTTCTATGGGTGCTATAATAGAGGCGTCGGGAGGTCCGGGCGTCACGCGGCGGGCGCTCGCGGCATAGGGAGAGGCGAGAGGATGTGAGAACATGGCGGAGGCCATTCGGGGAATTCTGATCCCGCTGCTCGGGACGTCGCTGGGCGCGGCGCTGGTGTTTTTCATGAAGCGGGAGATCCATCCGCTGCTGCAGCGGGCGCTGACGGGCTTCGCGGCGGGGGTGATGGTGGCGGCGTCGGTGTGGAGCCTGCTGATCCCGGCCATTGAGCAGTCCTCCGGGCTGGGCGCGTGGTCCTTTGCGCCGGCGGCGGGGGGATTCTGGCTGGGCATACTGTTTTTGCTGCTGCTGGACAAGACGGTGCCGCACCTGCACATGAACGCGGAGCGGGCGGAGGGCGCCCGGACGTCGCTGTCGAAGAACACGATGCTGCTGCTGGCGGTGACGATCCACAACGTGCCTGAGGGCATGGCCGTGGGCGTGGTGTACGCGGGCTACCTGACGGGAAATGCGGGCATTACGACGCTGGGCGCGCTTTCGCTGGCGCTGGGCATTGCCATCCAGAACGTGCCTGAGGGCGCGATCATTTCGCTGCCGCTGCATGCCCAGGGCATGAGCCGCGCGCGGGCCTTTGTGGGCGGCGTGCTGACGGGAGCGGTGGAGCCGCTGGGCTCGCTGCTGATGATCGCCATGGCCAGCCGGCTCACGCCGATGATGCCCTGGTTTCTGAGCTTCGCCGCCGGCGCGATGATCTACGTGGTGGTGGAGGAGCTGATCCCGGAGATGTCCGAGGAGCCGCACTCCAACGTGGGCACGGTGCTGTTCGCGGTAGGGTTCACGCTGATGATGGCGCTGGACGTGGCGCTGGGATGAGCCGGCGGAACGACATGAAGGAACGCGGAAGGCGCGGCGAACTCGCGCGAATCAAGAGCTGGAGCCCTGTACCTCCAATTCCGGGGGATACAGGGCTCCGGTTGTTTTTTCGCCGATGCGGGAGATAATCGACGCGTTACACGACCTCGTAGCCGGCCTCGGCGACAGCGGCCTTGATGGCGGCGTCATCGACGCCCTCGTCGATGCGGGCGCACTTCTCCTCCAGGGAGACCTCGACGGTGGGATCCAGGGGCAGCAGGGCGTTCTTCACGTGTTTGACGCACATCTGGCACATCATGCCTTCGATCTTGACGGTCTTTTTCATGGGATTGTCCTCCTTGATGGTCTTGGTTTCGGGAATATCGACGACAGGCGCGGCAGGCTCGGCCTGCGGGGCGGCTGGGGTCTTCGAGGTTTCGGCGAGGTCCAGGCGGAAGCGGCGGAGCCGCAGCGCGTTGGTGACCACGCAGACGCTGCTCATGGACATGGCGGCGGCGGCGATCATGGGGCTCAGCTCGACGCCCCAGTGGGCCAGCGCGCCGGCGGCGATGGGGATGCCGATCAGATTGTAGAAGAAGGCCCAGAACAGGTTTTCCTTGATATTGCGGATCACCGCGCGGCCCAAGCGGATCACGCCTGCAGCGAGGCGCGGGTCGTCCCGCATGAGCACCACGTCCGCGGATTCGATGGCCACGTCTGTGCCCTGCCCAATGGCGGTGCCCAAGTCCGCTTTCACCAGCGCGGGAGCATCGTTGATGCCGTCGCCCACCATCATGACCCTGCGGCCCTGTTCCTGCAGATCGGCGATGACGCTCTGCTTGTCCTCGGGCAGCAGCTCGGCGCGCACCTCCGTCACGCCCAGCTTCGCGCCGATGGCCTGCGCCGTGCGGAGGTTGTCGCCCGTGAGCATCACCGTGCGCACGCCCAGGCGGTTCAGGTCGGCGATGGCCTCAGCGGAGCTGGCGCGCACGCCGTCCGCCAGGGCAAAGCCCGCCAGCAGCCGGTCGCCGGAGGCGGCGAACATCACCGTCGCGCCCTGGCCGCGCTGCTCGTCGCTCCAGGTCTCGATGGGGGACAGATCGATGCCCAGCGCCCGCATCCACTCCGCCTTGCCCACACAGATGCGGCGGCCGTCCACGTCGGCGGCCACGCCCCGGCCCGGGAAGGTCTCGTAGTCGACGGCCTCCGGGAGGGCGATGCCCCGGGCCTGTGCGGCGGCCACGATGGCCGCGGCGATGGGGTGGGTGGACAGGTGCTCTACGGCCGCCGCCGCGCGCAGGGCGTCCGGATCAAAGGCCTGCAGGGCGGTCATGCGCATCTGGCCCTCGGTGAGCGTGCCGGTTTTGTCAAAGGTCACGCAGTCGATGGCGTGGGCCATCTCCAGCGCGGCGGCGGTGCGGATCATGATGCCCAGCTCCGCGCCCTTGCCGGTGCCCACCATGATGGCGGTGGGGGTGGCCAGGCCCAGCGCGCAGGGGCAGGAGATGACCAGCACGGCGATGGCGTGTTTCAGCGCCGTGGGAACGCCCGCGCCGAGGATCAGCCAGATGACCAGCGTCACCAGGGCGATGCCCATCACCACTGGCACGAACACGCCGCTGACCCGGTCGGCCAGCCGGGAGATGGGGGCCTTGGAGTTGGCCGCGGCCTCCACCAGTTTCACGATCTTCTGCAGCGCCGTGTCCTCGCCGATCTTCGTGGCGCGGAATCGGAAGCTGCCGCCGCGGTTGATGGTCGCGCCGACCACCTCGTCGCCCACGGTCAGGTCCACGGGCACGCTCTCGCCGGTCAGCATGGACTGGTCCAGAGAGCCGTGGCCCTCGGTGATGACGCCGTCGGTGGGCACGGTCTGGCCCTCGCGGACGACCACGATGTCGCCGATGCGGAGCTCTGCGGCGTCGATCTCAATCTCCTGTCCGTCCCGGACGACGTTCGCCCGGCGGGGCGCCAGGTCCACCAGGCGGGAGATGGCCTCGCTGGTGCGGCCCTTGGCCCGGGCCTCCAGATACTTGCCCACGGAGATCAGCGTCGGAATCATCACGGTGGCGTCGAAGTAGTAGTCCGCCATGCCCACGGATTGCCCGGCGTCCAGGCGGGCGGCCACGGAGAGCAGCACGGCCAGGCTGTACAGCAGGCCCGCCGTCGCGCCGACGCAGATCAGGCTGTTCATGTTGGGGGCCAGGTGAAACAGCGCCTGGAAGCCGTTGAGGAAGTACCGGCGGTTGATGATCACCGCTGGGATCACCAGCAGCAACTGCACGAGCCCCGAGACCATCGGGCGATGCAGCACGGCGGGCATCGGCAGGCCCAGCATGTGGCCCATGGCCACATACATCAGGATCACCAGCAGCACGGCCGAGGCGATCAGCCGGTTGCGCATGCCGCGCACCTCGTCGTCCTGGCTTGGGCGCTCCACGGTCGCTGCGGCCGCCTCGCCCCGGGGACTGGCCGAGTAGCCGCCGGAGGCCACCGCCTTGCAGATCTGCTGCGGGGTGACGGCCGACGGATCGAAATCCACCTCCATGGAGTTGGACAGCAGACTGACGGCGACGCTGTTCACGCCGTCCAGCTTTTTTACGCTCTTTTCCACGTGCGCGCTGCATGCCGCGCAGGTCATGCCCTTTACGTCAAATGTCATATTGCCCTTTCCCCTGTGTTACTTCAGCTTTTTGATGAGGTCGACGACCTCGTCGACGCTCTCGCGACGGCCCGCCAGGATGTCCTCGACCATGCAGGTCTGCATGTGCTCCTGAAGGATGATGTACCCGAAGGACTGCAGCGCCCGCTCGACTGCGGCAATCTGAATCAGTATATCCCCGCAGTAGCGGTTTTCATCCAGCATCCTGGCGATGCCGCCCAGCTGGCCGACCATGCGGTTCAGCCGGTTTTTGAGCTGCCGAAGCTCCGCCTCCTCCCGGGGCGTGTGCTTGTGGCGATGGCAGGCGGGGCATTCCGCTTCGGCGGCCAGCGCTTTCTCGATAGACATCATGCTCACTTCCTTTATACCCCATATGGGTATCTTGCAGAGAGTATTATATACCCCGGAAGGGTATTTGTCAAGAGGGAATATGCGAGAAAGAATCCATTTGCGAGACTCCGATGCGAGGGGAAGCAGAAAAAACCCGCATTTCTTTCGAAATGCGGGAAGGGCTCACGGGAAATCAGAACACGTGGTAACCCCACACCAGGTTGCGCTGCCAGTAGTTGGCGCTGCTGCCGGAATTGAAGTAGCTGTAGATGACGCCACTCTTGGCGTTAGAAGCGTGAATGAACTTGCCGCTGCCGAGATACAGGCCGACGTGACTGATGCTGGAGCTGGATTCATCTTTGAAGCAGAGGATGTCGCCGCGCACGCAGTTCTGCCAGCCGTAGACGCGCTTGTTTGCGAAGCGGGAGTCGTTGCCCTGCGAATTGGCCGTGTGCTTGAGATCCACCGCCTTGTCGGTGCCCCAGTAGTAGGCCCAGGTGGTCAGCCCGCTGCAATCGAAGCCGGTGGGGGACTTGTCGTGGTAGCCGGAGCCGTAGATGTACGGCTTGCCCAGCTGGGAAACCGCCAGGGCGATGACCTTCTCGATCAGCTCCGTTTGCGTTGGCGCCGGGGGCGCGGTGACGTCGACCTCCATGCTGGCGCAGATGCCGTTGTGCGTGGTCGCGGTGACGGTGGTCGTGCCGCTGGCCTTGGCCGTGACGACGCCGGTGCTCGCATTGACGGTGGCAATGCTGGCGTTTTCTGTGGCATAGGTCACCTGCCGATAGACATCTGTGGAGCCGTCCGCCGACATCACGGTGACCGAGGGCGTGTAGGTCTGCCCGGGGCTGAGCGTGACGCTGCTGCTGCCGAAGGAGGCGGTGGAAGGCTGGCTCTTCACCGCGACCGCACAGGTGGCCTTCTTGCCGTTGTGGGTGGAGACGGTGATGACGGCCACGCCGGGCCGGACCGTGGTGATCAGGCCGCCGGCGCTGACGGTCGCGACATCAGGATTGGAGCTCGTGAAGGTGAGAGTGGTCTTCGAGCCGCTGGGCTTGATGCTGCCCTTCAGCTGGAAGCTCATGCCGCCCTCGCAGAGAGTCACGGCCGTGGGGCTCATGGAGATGGACTTCGGCGAGGCCACGACCGTCACGGTGCAGGTGGCCTTCTTGCCATTGGTGGTCTTGACGGTGATCTTGGCCTTGCCCTTTCTGACCGCCTTCACGACGCCGCTGCCGTTTACGGTGGCGTACCTCTTCTTGCTCGTGGACCAGGTGACGTCGGGGTTGCTGCCCTGGGGCACGCTGGCGATGAGGGGGAAGGTGTCGCCCACGCCGAGCTTGATGGAGGTCTTGTTGAGGGTGACCTTGCTGGGCGCAGTGCAGACCGTGACCACGCAGCTGTTCTCCACGGGGGAGGTGATGCCGTTGTACGTGGTGGCGGTGATGATCGCCGTGCCGAGCGCCCTGCCGGTGACGCGGCCCGCGTTGTCCACAGTGGCCACGGAGGGATCGGAGGACTGATAGGTGTTGGCGGCGATCGCGTTGGACGGCGCCATGGTGGGCGTCAGCACGATCGACTTGCCCACGGTCACGTTCGCCGTGGGGCGCAGGGAGACGCCGGTGGGCGCGGGACGGACATTCACCGTGCAGGTGGCCTTCTTGCCGTTGTAGGTCCTGGCGGTGATCTTCGCCGAGCCGACGGCCCTGGGAAGCAGAATGCCGGTGGTGGGATCCACCTCCACGACAGCCTTGTTGTTGCTGGCCCAGGTGATGCCCGCGGAGGCCGTGCCGGACTTCAGGGAATGCTTGATTTTGTAGCCCTCCAGCCCGAGGCCCACGTTGAACGTCTTGGGCAGGCTGATCTTGCTGGGCTTTTTCTTGACGGTGACCTTGCAGCGCGCCCACACGCCGTTCTTGGCCTTGGCGTAGATGTAGGCGGAGCCGCGCTTGACGCCCTTGATCGCGCCGGTCCTGGCGTCGACTTTGACGTAGCGCTTGTTGCTGGTGGACCAGGTGATGGTGGAAGCGCTGCCCTCGGGCGCCATGCTCTTGACCCTGAGTCCGGTGTAGACCTCGGAGAGGCCGATGGACAGGGAGGTGGCGCTCAACGCGAGGCTGGTGGGCTGCACCGGGACCTTGACGGCGCTCTTGAGCATCTCGCCCTGGTAGGTGACGGAGATGTCCGCGTCGCCGGGCTCCATGGCGGTGACCACGCCGGCGGCGCTGACGGAGGCCACGGCCTCGTCGCTGCTGGCGAAGATCAGATCGGACTTGTCGATGGCGGCACCGTCGCAGGTGACGGCCTCGATGGTATAGCTGCTGCCCACGGGCAGTTCCTTCTCGCGGGCGTTGATGTCAAACAGTTCGGAGACGTTGGCAAACACGGTCTCCCGCGTCTCGCCGGGCGCCTCTTCCGCAGATTCCTCCTCCGCGTCGGCCGGCTCGGCATCCTCCGTCGGGGCCTGTGCGTCGACGGGCGCCTCCGCGACCTGCGGCGCTTCGGCGGTCACGGCATCCGCCGTGGGAGGTTCGACATCCGCGTCCGCGTCCACGGGCGCGTCCGCGGTTTCTTCAGGCTCCTCCACGGGGGCTTCTTCGCCCTTTGCCGGCTCGGCAAAGGCGCAGGCCACCGTGGCCAGGGGGGTGTCCAGATTGTCGTTGTACAGCGCGACCGCGCCGGAGGCGGCGAGCGCGTTCACAAAGGCGATGGCCTCGTCATCGCTCAGGCGATCGATGCAGCCGGCATCCACGAGGCCGGTGACGACGCCCTTTTCGGTGTTGAAGGCGATTTCCAGCAGTGCACCGGCCTCGCCGGTGATCAACACCACGCTGCCGGAGGAAATCTCCGCGAAGGCGGCTCCGTTGGGGTCCAGCACGGCGGTGCGTTCCGCAGTCACCCGGCCATAGGGGGCGACGGCGGCAGTTTCCGCTTCTGCGGCGGCCTGCGCCTCGTCCGGCGTCGGGAGTTCCTCGGGGGAACCCGGCGCGTCGTCTCCGACGACCAGACCCTCCGCATCCACCGCCTCGGCAAGAAATACCTCCGCTTCGATGCTCTCGCCGACGACCTCTTCTGCGTCCTCCGCCAGCGCCGGGACCATCGATCCCGGGACCAGGGAGAATACCATGAGGAGCGTCAGCAGTATGCTGATCCATCGCTTCATAAGACAACGGCCTCCATATTTATGTACAATTTACAAATGCAACATTACAGACTATCGTAAGTATTTTACCACAAACAGGAACGATTTTCAAGATTCTGTAATATCTATTTGTGTCGAAAGCGTGTCAACGATGGGTTTTTTCCCTTTATTTTCGGGGATGCGTCCATGAATTTGCCACAAAAAGAGACCCGGCAGGGAAAATCCCCGCCGGGTGCGCGGATCACGCGAGGGCCTCCATGGCGCGGCGAAGCCGGCGCAGCGTCTCTTCACGGCCCAGCAGATAGGCGATTTCAAACGCGCCGCCAGGGGTGGACATCTGTCCGGAGATGGCGATGCGCATCGGCCAGAGCACCTGCCCGTTCTTCATGCCCAGGGCAGGGATGGCCTCCATCACGCGGTCGTGCAGCTCGGCCTCCGTCCACTCGCCGATGCCCTCCAGCAAGGGCAGCACGGCGGAGAGGGCGGCCTTCGCAGATTCCAGCGTGGACTTCTGCTTCTTGTTGACGTAGAAATCCAGCGGGTATTCCGGCTGCTTCGCCAGGAAGGCGATCTTGCCGGGCAGCTGGCTGAACACCTCGGTACGGCCCTGCAGCAGCTCCGCCAGACGGCGGAAGTCGAACTTCGCCGGGTCCAGCGCCTTCGCCATCCAGGGGGTGGCGATTTCGAGATACTTCTCCGGGGAGAGCTTGCGCACGTATTCGGCGTTGAACCAGTTGAGCTTCTGCAGGTCGAAGAAAGACGGGGACTTCGAGAGACCCTCCAGGTCGAAGACCTCCTCCAGCTCCTGCAGCGTATAGAATTCGCGCTCGCCACGGGGGCTCCAACCCAGCAGCACCAGGTAGTTGATCACGGCCTCCACCAGGTAGCCCTGCTCCAGCAGGTCCTCGAAGGACGGGTCGCCCTGGGACTTCGACATCTTGCGCTTCACGATGGCCTTCACCGGGTTGCCGTTTTCATCCAGCACGGGATTGCCGGCCTCGTCCACCGCCATCTGATACTCGCCGGTCTTCTTGTTGCGGTAGGTGCCCTCCACCATCACGGGGGTCAGGTGCACGTAGGTGGGCGGCGTCCAGCCCAGGGCCTCGTACAGCAGGTTGTACTTGGGCGCGCTGGAGAGGTACTCGTTGCCGCGCATCACGTGGGTGATGCCCATCAGGTGGTCGTCGATCACATTGGCGAAGTTGTAGGTGGGCAGGCCGTCGGCCTTGATGAGCACGTTGTCGTCCAGCGTGTCGCAGTCCACCTCCACGTGACCGTAGATCACGTCGTCGAAGCCCGCCTTGCCCTCCAGCGGGATGTTCTGGCGGATGACATACTCCTCGCCGGCGTCCAGCTTCGCCTGGATCTCCTCCTTCGAGAGGTGCAGGCAGTGCTTGTCATACTTGAAGGTCTGGCCCTTGGCCTCGGCTTCGGCCCGGGCGGCCTCCAGTCGCTCCTTGGTGCAGAAGCAGTAGTAGGCGTGGCCGGATTCGATGAGCTTTTTGGCATAGGGCATGTAGGTGTCCTTGCGCTGGCTCTGGACGTAGGGGCCGCAGGGGCCGCCCACGTCGGGACCCTCGTCATGGGAGAGGCCCGCCGTCTTCAGCGAATTGTAGATGACGTCGATGGCGCCTTCCACCTCGCGCTCCTGGTCGGTGTCCTCGATGCGGAGGATGAACTTGCCGCCCTTCCGCCGGGCATACAGATAGGTGTAGAGCGCCGTGCGCAGGTTGCCCAGGTGCATGTAGCCCGTCGGGCTCGGCGCAAATCGGGTGCGAACTTCCATGGTGGTCGTGTCTCCTTGTGGTTGATTTTGGGCCGTCATTCGATATCCGCGCCGAGCTTTGCCTTCAGGGCGGAAATCTCCTCCCCGGTCATGCCGATCTTCTGCAGCCAGGCCTCGGCGCTGGCGGCAAGGTCGATGTCCGAGAGGCTTTCGACGCCGAAGGTCTTCGCGAGGGTCTTGCGGATGTTGCTGTCCGCCAGGGTCGCATAGGCCTCGGTGCCGGGCTCGACGCCGTAGAAGTTGTAGTAGCTGGCCATGTAGTCCGCCACCACCTCGTCCTCAGACGCGCCCATCAGGCATTCCAGTATGGCGCAGGCAAAGCCCGTGCGGTCTTTGCCCAGGGTGCAGTGAATCAGGAAGGGGCCCTCGCGGTCGGCGAGGAAGCGGAAGCCCTCGGCCAAGGCGCTCTGGAAATCCCCGGTTTCGAAGTCCATCATCATGTTCAGGGGAATCACGTCCAGCCCGGAATAGCAGGTGGAGGCGTAATCCGCATAGCCCTTCATGGTGGCTTCGCTGTCCGACATGTTCATGACGGTGCGGATGCCGGCGGCGCGGACGGCGTCATCCGCCTCGCGGCTGCGGTTGTACTTCGGGTTCACGGGAGAGGCGGCGCGGTACAGCGCGTTCGCGCCCATGCCAGTGGTGGCCACGTCGCGGAAATTGGCGTACTGCGCGTCCGTCAGTTCGGGATAGTCCTCCCGGAGGTTGCTCATCTGGAGCTGATGCAGCGCGATCTGCTCCAGGTAGCCGCCCTTCTCTTTCAGCGTCAGCACCACGGCGACGCCATCTGCGTAGGGCTCGGCGAAGTCCCAGCGGAAGCCGGGTTCCTCCTCGATGGCGGTCTCCTCGGCGATGCCCAGCCAGGTGGCCAGGTCGCCCGAGCAGATGGCGAGGCTCACCTCGTTCTTGCCGCCGCTGTCGGAGGGCGTGACCCGCAGTACCGCCGCGCCGGCATCCACGTCGTTGTAATCCTGGCAAAGCGGCACGTCGATGGCATTTCCGCCGATGTCCGCGGTGACCACGTCCCCGTACGCATAGCCCAGCGACAGCAGCGCGTCGCCGGAGATGGCAAGCTTCAGGTTGCCGTATTTATTGATCTCCTTCAGGCAGGTCTCCACCTGCGGGCATTCCGCGATTTCGGCGGAGGCCAGCAGGGCCGCCGCCAGCAGAATTGCCAGTGCCAGGGCCGCCGCGCGACGAGCCACGCCCATGGGATCAGTCTTCCTCATCGCCCATCACGTCGAAGGCGAAGATGGTGGTGAAGTCATACTTCTCGCCGGCGCGAAGCACGCTGTCGATGAATTCCGGATGGTTGATGGAGTCCGGCGCGAACTGGGTCTCCAGGCAGAAGCCCTCGTGGGGCGCGTAGACGCGGCCGGAGCTGCCGGGGTTGACGCCGTGGAGGTTGTTGGCGGCGTAGAACTGCACGGCGGGCATGTCGGTGAACACGTCCATCACGCGGCCGGAATCGGGATCGCTCACCTCGACGGCGAAGCGCAGGCCGGCCTCGAAGTCGTTGATGTTGAAGTTGTGGTCGATGCCGGTGCCGAAGCGCAGCTGCTCGTCCTCCTGGGTCATGGCCAGGCGGTCGCCCACGCGGGTGGGTGCGCGGAAGTCGAAGGGCGTGCCGGTGACGTCGCGCTGTTCGCCAGTGGGGATGCAGCGCTCGTCCACCACGGTGAAGGTATCGCAGTTCATCTCAAAGATGTGGTCCAGCATCTTCTTGCCAGAGGCCTCGCCGCAGAGGTTGAAGTAGGTGTGGTTGGTCAGGTTGCACAGGGTGTCCTGGTCGGACACGGCCTCGTAGCGGAGCATCAGCTCGTTCTCGTCGGTGAAGGTGTAGGTGACCATGACCTTCAGCGTGCCGGGATAGCCCTCCTCGCCGTCGGGACTCGTGTACTTCAGGATCAGCTGGTCCTGGCAGATGCCCTCGATGGGGGTGACGTCCCACAGCTTCAGGTTGAAGCCCACGTTGCCGCCGTGCAGATGGGTGACGCCGCCTTCGTTCTTTGCGAGGGTCAGCTTCCGGCCGTTCAGCGTGCACTCGCCGTTGGCGATGCGATTGCCCACGCGGCCGATCAGCGCGCCCAGGTAGCCGCAGGTAGGCACGTAGCCGTTGACGTCGTTGTAGCCCAGGACCACGTTGCCGAGGACGCCGTTTTTGTCCGGCACATTGATGGCCCGAAGGATGCCGCCGTAGTTGGTGATCTCGACGCTGGCGCCGGAGGCGTTGGTCAGAATGTACAGGTCGGTCTCGCGGCCGTCCGCCAGCCTGCCGAAGCTCTTCTTGGTGATGCTCATGGGTATACCGCCTTTCGTTTTCGCGTTGCGATGTGCCGGCAGGCGAAGGGATCGTTCGCAAGGCCGACACTTACCAATAATATAATACAATCTTTGGGAGAGAAATGCAAGGGCTTTTCCGCCACGCAAGGAAAAGGGCGCGGGAGGAAAGGGAGAAAAGCTGTGAGAAATGCGGAAGGCGTGCTGTTTCGTTCTGATATATAACTGTACAGTACATATAAAACAAAACTGAATTAGCCATAATTGAAGACGGAAGGAAAAAGTATATATGCTTCCGCCTAATCGTTATTTATCCTCCGCTATGATAGTAATAATATCAAGAGCTGATTCTAAAAGTATGTTTATTAATTCGTTTCTACTGCGGTTAGTCTGAGCAGACAATTCATCAAGGCGCGCCATCGTTTCGTCCTTCATGCGGACAGACACAACCTTGTGACCATCTTCGCCTTTACGTACTATCTTTTTTGAAATACGAATTTCCTGCTTCATCACCTCACAGAAACACTTTAATTATAGCTTGACGCAAGACAAAA
>JAFWBZ010000312.1 GCA_017537105.1 Clostridia bacterium
CATGTCGGCCAGCACCTCCCGGTCGGGCAGCAGGCGCTTCATGGCGCGCACCGCCTCCATGCCGTACTGGTACAGAAACGGCGTGCCGATTTCGACGATGTCCACGTATTCCCGCACCGAGGAAGCCAGTCGCAGCGCCTGCTCCAGCGTCAGGTCGTCCAGCGCGATTTGCAGCTTCACAGTCATCCCCCCGCAATGCGGCGCTCCGGGAACCGCAGTCCGCCGACCCATTTTCCCGGAATTCGCGCCTGTTTTTCCCTGTCATTATAGCACAGCTTCCGCGGGAGGGCAACCGAAGAAAGGCCGGAAGAAGCTGCACAAAGCATGTGCGCACACGTTGTCATTTTCGGGCGTGCCAAAAAACGAGCGGGACAGGATTGCTCCTGTCCCGCTCGAACGGTGTCCGGGGATTATTCGTTGTCCGCCGTCACCGCCATGGCTGCGGTGCGGCCGGAGACGAAGATCTCCACGATGGCGTTGCCGCCCAGGCGGTTGCCGCCGTGGATGCCGCCGGTGACCTCGCCCGCCGCATACAGGCCGGGGATGATCTCGCCGTCGGCGTTCAGCACGTGACGCTCGGTGTCCACCACGACGCCGCCCATGGTGTGATGGGTGGAGGGCGCCATCAGGCGGATGGTCATCACGGTGTTGTCGAGGTCATAGCTGTCCACGTTGTAGCTGCCGTCCTCGTTCAGCTCCACGTTGCCCACGGTGCGGGAGGCGATGGCCTTGCCCACATCGGGATACTCGCCCTGGCCCATGACCGCCATGTCGTAGGCGCGGATGGTCTCGATCACGGTGTCGGGATCGGCCTCAACGCCCAGCTCGGCGAACAGCTCGGGCAGCTCGGCGATGGTGCGGCGATAGTAGCGGCCCGGGAAGTCGCCCTCAGCCAGCTGCATCGGCGCGGGCATCATTTGCTCCTTGTTGTAGAACTCCAGAAAGACGCCCTTGGTGCCGTTGACTTCCATGCCGTTGCGGAACTCGGCCAGGGACAGCACGTCGCGCTCGGAGCCCTCGTCCACGAAGCGATGGCCGGTGGTGGGGTTGATCCAGCAGGCGTAGTTGCCGCCGCCGAAGGCCAGGTTGCCGTTGTCGACCCAGGAGATCGGCATCAGCTGGGTGAAGCCCATGCCGGTGGTGGCGGCGCCCACGGCCTCGGCCATGCGGATGCCGTCGCCGACCTGGGAGGAGCGGTTGGTGGTCTTGGTCGCGGTGGACAGGTACTCGGTGGACCAATAGACGTTGTCCTCCAGCACCATGTCGATGTTGGCGGCATAGCCGCCGGTGGTCAGGATGACGCCCTTGGCCGCGCGGGCGGTCACTTCGGTGCCGTCGAACTGGGTGGCCTTCACGCCCACCACGCGGCCGTCCTCGAGGATCAGCTCGTTGGCGGTGGTGCGGGTCAGGATCTGGTTGGCCTCGTTGGACAGGATGGTGCTCATGGGCGCCACGAAGTACGCGCCCCAGCGGCCCTGCTCGCGGGTGAACTCATTCTCACGATACCAGAGCGCGCCGATCAGGGTCTGCTGGGAATCCTCGTAGAACTCCGCGCCCTGGTCCTCGAGCCACTCCTTGAGGCCCTGGCCGCCCTCGATGAACTGCTTGACCAGGTCCACGTCGCCGTAGATCCACTCGGACTTGTCCGCGCTCTGGCGCAGGCCGCCGTAGTAGGTCTGGAAGATGTGCAGGTTCAGGGTGGAGAACAGGGTCAGCTGGTTCTCGGAGACGCCGGCGTCCAGCTGGGGCTGCGCCCAATCCAGGTACTCCTGGATCTCGGCCTTCAGCGCCTGCAGCACGGGCAGGTACTCCGCGTGCACGCCGTGCTTGCTGAGCTCCTTGGCGTCGCCCGCCACGAACTCGTTGTCCTGATACCAGGCTTCGTCGAAGGGCTCCTCGTTCCAGTCGAGGATCATCTTCAGCTCGTCGATGCAGCCCTGTACGGACTTGACCTTGTCATAGGTCTGGCCGTTGTGCTCGTAGACGCCGGTGGTGGCGTCCGGATCGGCGGGATCCCACACCAGATAGGGCATCACGGACTGGTACTGGCCGCCGGAGACGAGGGTGTTGCCGCCCACCTCGGCGTTCTTTTCGAGCACCAGCACGGTGTTGCCTTCCTGGGTGGCCTGGGCAGCCGCGGCCATACCCGCGCCGCCGGCGCCGACGACGACCACGTCGTAGTCCAGCTCAATGGGATCGCCCGCGACGTGCTCAACCTTGGCGGCCTTGAAGGCGTCCAGGTTGGTGCAGGCGGCCTGCTCGGCGGTGTCGTTCACCGCGTTGCGCAGGGCGCGGGTGGTGAAGGTGGCGCCGGAGACGCCGTCCACGCCGGAGCCATTGGCTTCCAGCATCTCGGGGATCATGATGTCATAGGCCAGGGTACCCACGTGGCCGGTCTCGACACTGTCGACGACCTCGATGGCGTCGATCTTGTCCTCAGCGTAGGTGACTTTCACGGTGACGGGGCCATTGTAGCCGTCCGCGGTGGCGGTGTACTCGCCGGCGGTGAAGGCGACGGCGGCGTCACTGGCGGCGGTTTCTTCGCCGCGGGCTTCGGCCAGGGCCTTTTCGACGGCCTCAACCACGCCGTCATGGGTCATGGTGGCGCCGGCGACGGCGTCGATTTCCGCATCGGAGCGGCCGATCAGGGCCTCGATGTAGGTGGGGAAGGCAGGCTGGCCGAACGGCAGCTCGCCCGCGCCCTCGATTTCCACGGCGGTGATGGCGCCTTCATCCACGGTGACCTTCACGGTCACGGGATCGGTCTCGCTGTAGCCCTTGCCCGTGGCTTCGTAGGTGCCGGGCGTGAACGCGGCGGCTTCGGCGAAGGCCATGGAGCTGAGCAGCAGGCAGAGACCCAACAGCAGAGCGACAACTTTTTTCATAAGAACCCTCCTTATGATATTTGGCTCGCAGACACAAACGTGCCTGTATCCACAAGTTAATGATAACAAATCCCGCCGGCACTGTCAACAAAGAATGCACATA
>JAFWBZ010000313.1 GCA_017537105.1 Clostridia bacterium
GATGGCCTTCGCGCCGACGTCGATGGCCATGGCGCACACCGCGTGGGAGATGGCGTCCACGGTGCTGTGGGTCTGGAAGGTCGCGTCGTGGAAGCGCTGGGCGTAGTCGATCTTGTTCTCGGTGGCCTCGGCGATCTTCGCCATCACGGCCACGGATTCCACGGGATACCTGCCTGCGGCGGTCTCGCCGGAGAGCATGATGGCGCTGGTGCCGTCGTACACGGCGTTGGCCACGTCGGAGATTTCCGCGCGGGTGGGCCGGGCGTTGTAGATCATCGATTCCAGCATCTCCGTGGCGGTGATCACGCGCTTGCCGATCAGGCGGCACTTGGTGATCAGCAGCTTCTGCACGGCGGGCAGCTCCTCGTAGGGGATTTCCACGCCCATGTCGCCGCGGCCGATCATGATGCCCTCGCAGGCCTCGCAGATCTCCTCCACGTTGTCGATGCCCGACTGGTTCTCCAGCTTGGCGATGAGGCTGATGTACTGGCCGCCGTTGGCATCCAGGAATTCCCGCACGTCCAGCAGGTCCCGCTTGCGGGAGACGAAGGAGCAGGCCACGTAGTCCACGCCCTGCTCGATGCCGAACAGCAGATCCTGCTTGTCCGCCTCGCTGAGATAGACCTGGTTGAGTACCTTGCCGGGGAAGCTCATGCTCTTGCGGTTGGAGAGCTCGCCGCCCACCGCGACGGTGCAGCGGATCGCGCAGCCCTCGATCTCCCGAACGTCCAGGGCCAGCAGGCCATTGTTGATCAGCACCCGGTCGCCGGGCGCGAGGTCCTCGGCCAGCCCGGCGTAGTTGACCGAGACCTGCCGCTCGTCGCCCTCCACGTCGTCGGTGCGGAGCGTGAAGGGCTCGCCTTCCCTCAGCGTCACCTTGCCGTCCCGGAAGGTCTTGATGCGGTATTCCGGCCCCTTGGTGTCCAGCATGATGGCGATGGGCAGGTTCAGCTTTTCGCGCACGCGGCGGACAGTCTCCATCTTTTGGCGGTGTTCGGGATGGGTGCCGTGGGAGAAGTTGATGCGGGCGATGTTCATGCCCGCACGGCACATGGCGGTCAGGATCTCCTCGGATTCGCTGGCCGGGCCGATGGTGCAGATGATCTTGGTCTTGCGCATGTGTGGGCCTCCTTGGCGGGTTCGTGCGGGATGGTCGGAGCAGCTTCTTTGCTGCAATCATTATACCACATCTCCGACGGGAAGGGAAGGCCGGCGCGCGCGGCTTGCAAACGCGAGGGGGATATGGTACACTGGGTTCGATGAAAACCGCTCTTGGAGGACGAACATGGAATATCGGGTGCTGATCGTGGAGGACGACCGCGGCATTGCGGAGGCCCTGCAGGGCCACCTGGCGCAGTGGGGACTGGAGGCCAAGGCAGTGACGGATTTCCGCCATGTGATGGACGCGTTTTCCAGCGCACGGCCGCATCTGGTGCTGATGGACGTCGCGCTGCCGTTCATGAGCGGCTACCACTGGTGCGCGGAGATCCGCAAGGTCTCCTCGGTGCCGGTGATCTTCATCTCCTCAGCTTCGGACAACATGAACATCATCATGGCCATGAACATGGGCGGGGACGATTTCATCGCCAAGCCCTTTGATCCGGACGTGCTGGTCGCCAAGATCCAGGCGCTGCTGCGCAGGGCCTACGACTATGCGGGTGCGGCGCCGGTGCTGGAGCACCGGGGCGCCGTGCTGGATACCGGCGAAAACGCGCTGGTCTACCGGGAGCAGCGGATCGATTTGACGAAGAACGAATACCGCATACTGCTCACGCTGATGCAGAACCGGGGCAAGGTGGTCAGCCGGGAGAGGTTGATGGAGACGCTGTGGCAGACCGATGCCTTCGTGGATGAAAACACGCTGACCGTGAACGTGGGCCGCCTGCGCAGGAAGCTGGACGCCGTCGGCCTGACCGATTTCATCGCCACCAAATTCGGCGTGGGCTATTCGATTGGGTGACAGTATGAAGCTGTTTTTGCAATATCTGCGGGCCAAGCGCGGCAGCCTTCTGCTGTTCGCAGCCTTCGCCCTGATCCTTGTCCTCTCCTTCCGGCTGTATCGCCTGCCACTGGAAGCCGCGCTGTATCCGGCGGCGCTGTGCGCTGTGCTGGGTGCCGCCTGCCTCGCGGCGGACTTTGCCGGAGTGCGGAGGCGGCACCGGGCGCTGGCGGAAATCCGGAGTACGGAGGATGCGCTGCCCGAGGTTCGGGATGTCGAGGCAGAGGACTATCGCGAAATCGTTCGCCTGCTTCGGGAACAGCTGCGCGAGGCGCAGACCCATTCCGATGCGGAAATGCGCGCCATGGTGGACTATTACACCCTCTGGGCCCACCAGATCAAGACGCCCATCGCCTCCATGCGCCTGCAGCTGCAGGGACAGGATACCGCGGAGTCCCGCAGCCTGCTGGCGGAGCTGGGGCGCATCGAGCGCTATGTGGAGATGGTGCTGACCTATCTGCGTCTGGAGGGCGATGCCACGGATTACGTCCTCCGGGAAGTCGACCTGGACGGCGTCCTGCGCCCGGCGTTCAAGCAGTTCGCCGGGGAGTTCATCCGCCGAAGGCTGAAGCTGGACTATGCGCCGATCCATGTCCGCGTGCTGACGGATGAGAAGTGGCTGGGCTTTGTCGTCGGCCAGGTGCTGTCCAACGCGCTGAAATACACGCCGGAGGGAACGATCTCCGTATCGATGGAAGCCCCTGCCACGCTGTGCGTTCGGGATACCGGCATCGGCATCGCCCCGGAGGACCTGCCCCGCGTGTTCGAGCAGAGCTATACGGGCCTTGCGGGGCGCGCGGACCGGCGCGCCAGCGGCCTCGGGCTGTACCTGTGCAAGCGGGTGTGCGACAACCTGGGGCACGGGATTTCCATACAGTCCCGGCCGGGGGAGGGTACGACGGTGCGCATCGATCTGAACCGACGGGAACTGCCCGTGGAGTGATCAGCGCGAGTTGCGCAGCACGCCGACAATCGGCATTTCTTACAAAAACGTTCGTTTTGCCCACTGCAATGTAAGCCGATTCGATGGAATGAATCGGCTTACAGCGCTAAAATGGGGACATCAAGCGAACGGGAGGACTTATCCATGAGTCTGTTGGAAGTCAGGGGACTGAAAAAAGTATACAAGGGGCGCTTCGGCGGTCATGCTGTGGAAGCGCTGAAAAACGTGAATTTCACCGTGGAGGAGGGCGAATTCGTCGCCATCATGGGCGAGAGCGGCTCGGGCAAGACGACGCTTCTGAACATCCTGGCGGCGCTGGACAAGCCCACCTCCGGATCGGTGCTTTTGGATGGCAAGGACTTTTCCAGGATCCGGGAGAGCGACGTGGCGGCGTTCCGCCGGGACAACCTGGGCTTCGTATTCCAGGAGTTCAACCTGCTGGACACCTTCACGCTGGAGGACAACATCTATCTGCCGCTGGTGCTGGCGGGGAATCGCTGGCAGGAGATGCACGCGCTGCTCATGCCCATCGCCAGGACGCTGGGCATCGAGGCGCTGCTGAAAAAGTATCCCTACGAGGTCTCCGGCGGGCAGAAGCAGCGGGCGGCGGTGGCCCGGGCGTTGATCACCTCGCCCCGGATCATCCTGGCGGACGAGCCCACCGGCGCGCTGGACTCCAAGTCTTCCGACGAGTTGCTGCGGCTCTTCAGCGAGGTCAACCGGCAGGGACAGACCATCCTGATGGTCACCCACTCCGCCCGCGCCGCCAGCCGTGCCGGAAGGGTGCTGTTCATTCGGGACGGCGAGGTGTTCCACCAGCTCTACCGCGGCGAAACCTCCGACGAGCTGTTCTACCAGAAAATCGCCGACACGCTGACCCTGCTGGCCCAGGGAGGTGACCGGGCGTGAGACGAGGGCTCTATCTGCGCCTGGCCTGGGACGGCCTGCGCAAGAACCAGCGCATGTCCCTGCCGTACCTGCTGACCTGCGTCTGCATGGTGGCCATGCACTACATCCTGGGATTCCTGGCCTCTCCGGCTGCGCTGGCGCTGCTGCCCAGGGGCGCGTCTTCCGTCGAGATGATTCTGAATCTCGGGAAATACGTGGTGCTTTTGTTCTCACTGGTGTTTTTGTTCTACACCCATTCCTTCCTGATCCGCCGCAGACAGAGGGAGTTCGGCCTCTACAACGTGCTGGGCATGGGCAAGCGGAACCTCGTGCGCATCATCACCTGGGAGAGCCTCATCACCTTTGCGCTGGCGCTGGCGGGCGGGCTGCTTGCGGGGCTGGCGTTCTCCAAGCTTTCGGAGCTGGGGCTCGTCAATTTGCTGGACGGCAAGATCGACTACCGCCTGCGGCTGGACGCGGGCGCGCTTGTTCGGACGGCGGTGAGCTACGCCGCCATCTTCGCGCTGATCTGGCTGTCCGCCGTCATCCGAACGGCCCGCGCGAGCGCCGTCAGCCTGATGAAGGCCGAGAGCGTCGGCGAAAAGCCGCCGAAGGGCAACTGGGCGCTGGCAATCGCGGGCATCGTCCTGCTGGCCGCCGCCTATTGGCTCGCCGTCACGATCAACAATCCGCTGGACGCCTTGCTGTGGTTCTTCGTCGCGGTGCTGATGGTCATCGTCGCCACCTATCTCATCATGATCGCGGGCAGCGTCCGGCTGTGCCGTACCCTGCAGAAAAACAAGGGCTACTATTACCAGCCCAGGCACTTCGTATCTGTGTCCTCCATGGCCTATCGCATGAAGCGCAACGGCGCGGGCCTGGCGTCCATCTGCATCATCGCCACGATGGTGCTGGTGATGCTGTCCTCCACCACGTGCCTGTGGTTCGGCGCGGAGGACGCGCTCTACAGCCGCTATCCGCGGGAGATCAACCTGAACGTGCACATGAACACGCCTGCACAGCTGGGCGATGGAAACCTGGACCGCTTCCGCGACGTCGTCGGGGAATTCGCGCCTTCGCATGGGGCGGCGATAGAAAACGTGCAGGACTTTCGCTATATCAACCTTACCGGCATGCTGGCGGGCGACACCGTCCAATGCGACTACACGCGAGCGGGCGTTCGCGCAAGCTACAGCGACCTGCGGGAAATCTACCTGATTTCCGCCGGGGACTATGCCGCAAAGACCGGCGCGGCGCTCTCGCTGTCCGACGGCGAGGTTGCGCTGCTGGTGGACAAGATGGATTACGACAGGGATTCGATCACCCTGGCCGTGGGCGATGTCGCACACAGCTGGCGGGTCGTCTCTGTGGAAGAGGGGACGCTGGCGGAGCCCTACGCGGGCGTGGCGGTGCCGCGCGTCACGATGATCGTGCCGAACCTGTCGGCCGCCATCGAAGGCTTTGAACTGATGGACGAACAGGGCATGTCGATGGCGCAAATTGTGTGGATGTACGGCTTCGACACCGGCCTTTCCGACGATGCGAACAGCCGCCTTGTCTACGATCTGGAAATGGAGCTGGCCCAAATTCCCTTCGACGGGACGGAGGAGACGGGTTATCGCGGCTTTGACCTGGAGAGCCGCGCAGCCGGCGCAGCGGACTTCTTTGGCACCTTCGGCGCGCTGTTCTTTATCGGCATCCTGTTGAGCACCGTCTTCCTGGTCGCCGCGGTGCTGATCATCTACTACAAGCAGATTTCAGAGGGCTATGAGGACGCCAAACGCTTCGACATCATGCAGAAGGTGGGCATGACCAGGAAGGAGATCCGCGCCAGCATCTCCTCCCAGCTGCTGATGGTGTTCGCGCTGCCGCTGGCCTTCGCGGGCCTGCACCTGGCCTTCGCCTTCCCGATGATCCGCAGGCTCCTCACCCTGTTCAGCCTCTACAACGTCGGCCTGTTCATCCGCACCACGCTGGTCAGCTTCGCCGTGTTCGCGGCGTTCTACTGGATCGTATACCGCATGACGTCTGGCGTATACTATCGCATCGTCAGCGGTGTGCGCGGGGAGCGCACGGCGTAGCGGATCATTCAAACCCTGTCTGGCGGCGGGCCTGTCCATGGCGGCAGGCCCGCCGGCGCGCGCGGCTTGATTCCGCCTCCGGGCTGTGGTATACTGGTGCGGACGGCGGAAAACCGGGAATTTTGCACTTTTTTTGAAAAATCCCCCGGCGTCGCGTGTTGCTCGCGACGCTGCGTCATGTGCTACCATGACGGGGAAAGGAAGTGAAGAGCGGTGTCACAATACACCACAGGAGAAGTCGCCAAGTTGTGCGGCGTCACGGTGCGCACGGTTCAGTACTACGATACCCGGGGAATCCTGACGCCCAGCGCGCTCACGGAGGGCGGGCGGCGGCTGTACGACGAGGAGGACGTCCGCAAGTGCCGGATCATCTGCTTCCTGCGGGAGCTCGACCTGCCCATCGACGCCATCCGACAGCTGTTGTCGGAGGAGGACCCGGGCAGCGTCATCTCGATCCTGCTGGACCAGCAGGAGCAGGTGCTGCGGGAGGAAATCGAAGGGCGCAGGCAAAAGCTGGAGCGCCTGGAGGACCTGCGGCGGGGACTTCGGGGCCTCGGGCGCTTCTCCATAGAATCCATCGGTGACATCGCGCACATTGTGGAGAATCGAAACAAGCTGAAGAAACTGCATCGGAATCTGCTGATCTTTGGACTGCCGGTCAACGTGCTGCAGTGGGTGACGATCCTGCTGTGGATCTTCAAGGGCGTCTGGTGGCCCTTCGCGCTGTGGGCGGTCATCGCCGTGCCCTATGGCGTCTGGATCTCAAGGTATTATTTCCGGAATACCGCCTACATCTGCCCGCAGTGCCACACGGTGTTCAAGCCCACGTTCCGGCAGGCGTTTTTTGCACGGCACACGCCGAAGACCCGAAAGCTGACCTGCGTGAAGTGCGGCCACCACGGCTTCTGCGTGGAGACCTGGGGCGGGGAGTGAGGCGGATGTAACCGACCCGCGCGATCCGGGATGGCTTCTCTTCGCGCGGTATGGGTGAGAGGCCTCGAAAGACAGAAGTTACACCTGCGCCGAATCCATCGACTGCGTCAAGGAATGATCTGACCTACCGCATCTGCCAAAAATCCCGCCAGCCCCGATAGGGGCGACGGGATTTTTTGGCTTGAAGCGCTCAATGGTGACAGGCGATCTTCAGAATTCCACCAATCGGCAATGCGACTTGCCGATTGCGTTATTGATTTTGGAATGCGCATGCTTTATCATAAACCTGCAGCTTCGAAGTCGCAATATCAGCAGGAGGAGAATCATCATGGAACTCGGGAAGAAGATCAGACAGCTTCGGTTTCGGGCCGGGCTCACGCAGGAACAGCTTGCCGAGAAGCTCGGAATCGGCGCGCAGGCGGTTTCGAAATGGGAAAATGCCGCATCGATGCCGGATATCACGGCGCTCCCTTTGCTGGCGGAAATCTTCGGCGTCAGTATCGACGACCTGTTCGACCTGACCAGTGAGCAGCGCCTCAACCGCATTGAGAACCGCCTTGACACGGAGGAGGATCTGCCGCAGGATCTGTTCGTGGAGTATGAGGCGATTCTGAAGGGTCAGCTCGGCGAAGCGCAGCACAAGAAACGCGCGACGGGGCTGATGGCCTATCTCTATTGGCACAGGATGGAGAGCTATGCCCGCAAGGCGAGCCGCTATGCCCGAGAGGCGGTGCAGGCAGCGCCGAATGAAAAGGACTGCCAGTGGATCCTGCAGAAGGCGGAGGGGCATGCGGCCTGGGACTGGAACATTGCCAATCACAGCAAAGCCATCGAATTCTATCGCGGACTTGTGGAGGAAAACCCCGGGGCCAGGCTGTCCTGCGCGTATCTGTTGGACAATCTCCTGGCGGATCACCGGGCCGATGAAGCGGAACAGCTCCTGCAGCGCTATGCCGCTCTGCCGGACGTCAGCGCCGTCCATGTTGGCGTCTACCGGGCGTATATCGCGCTGGCCCGATTTGACGAGCCCGCCGCGGACAAGATCATGGAGGAGCTGGGAAGGAGATATCCGGATGATTCTGTCTGTCTCTTTGAGGCCGCCCAATATTATGCGCGCAAGTGTGACTATGACAAAGCCATCGATCTTTATGAGCGCTCCTTTGCGTCGGAGACAAGGCGTCCCAGATTTCAGGATGAACTGATGGCGATTGCAGAAATACAGGAAATCCGCGGCGATTGCCGCAAAGCGGCGGAGACCTATGATCGGATCATCCGGCTCCTGGAAGAGGAGTGGGGCTTGACCGAAGAGGTGGAATTACAGCGCGCGAAGCGAGAAAGGGCGCGCTTGCTCGCCAGGGCGTGACCGGAATGGACGGACTGCCGCGCACACCGCAGCACGCGGACCGAAAACCTGCTGAAAACGGGAAGAAAAACCAGGGCGACGATTGGGCAGATTGACAATAGCGTACTGCTACGACTCGGCACACGCCAACTGCGCGTTTGTGCCGGTGGAATGAGGAACTGATTGCACGATAGCGCGCCGCTCTCAGCGATGAGGGCGGCGCGCTTAACGTCTTTTCTCCGGCGGATCTCCCGCTAAAAACACCTTTCCTTTCGGTCCTTCCTGCACCGCTCGATGCTGCCGCAGCGATAGCACAGCTCGTTGTCGCAGATGCCGTCGTTTTCAAAGTACGACCGGATGTTGTTCACCGTCGTGTCGGCGATGTTGTTCAGCGCCTCCTCGGTCAGGAAGGCCTGATGGGACGTGACGATCACGTTGGGCATGGAGATCAGGCGGGACAGCAGCTCGTCGTTCAGGATGTGGCCGGAGCGGTCCTCGAAGAAGATGTCCGCCTCCTCCTCATACACGTCCAGGCAGGCCGCGCCGATCTTCCGGGCCTTGATGCCCTCCAGCAGCGCCTCGGCGTCGATGAGTCCGCCCCGGGAGGTGTTGAGGATCACGACGCCCTTTTTCATCTTCCCGATGGCGGCGCCGTCGATCATGTGGCGGGTCTCGTCGGTCAACGGGCAGTGCAGAGAGATGATGTCGCTTTGCTGGAACAATTCATCCAGCGCGACGTACGCAATGCCGCTGTCCTCCGCGGGGAACCGGTCGTAGGCGATGACGCGCATGCCGAAGCCCCGGCAGATGTCGATGAAGATTCGGCCGATCTTTCCCGTGCCCACCACGCCCGCGGTCTTGCCGTGGAGATCGAAGCCGGTCAGGCCGTTCAGGGAGAAGTTGAAGTCCCGCGTCCGGTTGTACGCCTTGTGGATCCGGCGCACGGAGGTCAGCAGCAGCGCCATGGCGTGCTCAGCCACCGCGTAGGGCGAATAGGCGGGCACGTGCACCACGTGCACCTTGCCATACGCGGCCCGCACGTCCACGTTGTTGTAGCCCGCCGAGCGCAGGGCGATCAGCTTGACGCCATACTCGTATAGCCTGTCGATGACCGCCGCGCTTACGGTGTCGTTGACGAACACGCACACGACGTCGCAGCCCCTGGCCAGCTCCACGGTATCCTCGTTCAGCTTGGTCTCAAGAAAGCGGAATTCCACATCCCGTAGGGCGCCATAGTGCGCAAAGGAAGGCCTGTCATAGGCTTTCGCGTCGAACAGTGCGACTGTAATCATGATCTCACCCCTTGAGGTCTTATTCCCGCGTCAGAAGCGACGCCGCCCTGATCGGGCGTAGGCTTCGGACAGTTTTAAGATTTCACCTGCTTTGACCACATTATGCATCCATGACCCGTCTTCATCAGTCCAGGATGCGGCCGTCGCGGGAGATCGTAACGACCTGCCACGGGATGAACTTCCCGCTGTCCCGCAGCGCATTTTCCGCCGCCCGCTGCAGTCCGCCGCAGCAGGGGACCTCCATGCGGACGATCGTGACGCTCCTGATGTCATTGCTGCGGATGATCTCGGTCAGCTTTTCCGTGTAATCCACGTCGTCCAGTTTCGGACATCCGATGATCGTGATCTTGCCGCGCATGAATTCCTCGTGCATATTGGCATAGGCATACGCCGTGCAGTCGGCGGCGATCAGCAGCTTCGCACCGTCGAAGAACGGGGCCTGCGCCGGAACCAGCTTGATCTGGCAGGGCCACTGTCCCAGGCGGGAAACCGGCCTTGCCGCGCTTGCCGGCGTGTTTTCCGCTTCCTCGCGTGCAAACTGCATCATCCTCGATCCGGGGCATCCGCCCTCGCCGTGAATGTGCTTCATGGCATCCATTTTTCTGCCTTCCTGTGCTTTCTTTACCGCCGCCGCATCGTAGGCCGGCGCCTCGCGCTCTTCAAACGTGATGGCCCCGGTCGGGCAATTCGGCAGACAATCGCCGAAGCCGTCGCAGAAATCCTCCCGCATGAGCTTTGCCTTGCCGTCGACAATCTCGATGGCCCCTTCATGGCAGGCCTTGGCGCACAGGCCGCAGCCGTTGCATTTGTCCTCGTCGATGTGGATGATTTTCCGGATCATCGCGCTCGCCTCCTCTGTCGCTCTGGTATCAGTATACACGGATTATTATCAAATGCATGTATCTGAGGATACATGGTTTTGGTTTTTTTGTGATATAATGATTATCGGCGACTCCCAAAGGGAAGGGCGCCGACAATCGGGATATAATGATTAGGCGACCGGCCCGCAGGGCGGTCGGCCGGGTCGGCGACTCCCGAAGGGAAAGGCGCCGACAATCGGGATTTTGTAAAACAGGAAAAGGGGGAGGATGATGGATTACTCCGTTCTCGAAAAGAGCACGCTGTTTCATGGAATCCCCGCCAGTGAGCTCCGTGCCGCCCTGGCGTCTTCGTCCCACCACGTCCAATGCTACGAAAAAGGAGAAATCATTTTCCATCTGATGGATCATGCGTCCGGCATCGGCATCATACTGGAGGGGCGCGTGGAGGCGGAGAAGTCCTTCCCGAACGGGAGCCAGGTCAATGTGACCGTTCGCGGGCCGGGAACGATGATCGGCCCGGCGGCGGCGTTCTCATCCTCGCAAAAATATCCCTGCGATGTCGTCGCGCTGGAGCCGGTGACGATTCTGATGTTCCGAAAGGAGGATCTCCTCTCCCTGATGCATGGGAACGTCCGCATCCTGGAGAATTTCACGACGGAAATCGCTTCAGCCACGTATATGCTGCAGCAGCGGCTCGAATTGTTGTCCTACAGCGGAATCGCGCAAAAGGCGGCCTTCTGGCTGTTGATGCAGATGCGCCAAACGGGGAGCGCCACGGTTCCCATTCCCGAATCGGTCTCCAAATGGGCGATGCTGATGAATGTCTCGCGCCCCTCGCTGCACAGGGAGCTGAGGCGCCTGGAGCAGCAGGGCATCATTTCCCGTTCCGCTGCGGCCATAACGATTCAGAATGAGGAGGCGCTGCAGGACGTGTTAAGCCTATAGCCGGGCCACCACAGGAACGCCCACATCCATCCTGGTCGGGTACCCGCCCAATCCTTCTTCGAGTGCTTTGAACCACAACGGTCACGCGGGCAACGGCCTGGCATACCAAAAAGTAACGGCCCGGGGTTGCAATACGGGACTTCATCTGATAAAAATGAGCGAGTTCAAAGGAAAGAGGATGTATGCGACACTTCTGTGACGGAACATGGGCTGCAAGGCTCCCGAAAAAGCGAGCGCGTCATCCCGAAAACACAAAGGAGGAACTCATTATGATGAAGAAACTGATTGCTGCCCTGCTGATCGCGGTCATGGTGCTGACCGCCACCGTCGCCTTCGCCGAGCAATACGAGGGCGAGGACATCACCTTTACCTATGACGAAAACGCCTTTGAGATCACCACGGACGAGGTGGACGAGGGCGGCCACTTTGTGGTGTTGAACGCGAAGGAAGAGGCCTGGGGCAAGACCTATATCCGCTTCTACGTCTACATGGAGGAAGAGGACGGCCAGTTCAGCTCGGTCGAGAGTCTGCAGGAGCTCCTGCCAGACATTGAAATCACCCAGGGCGAGTGGAACGGCTTCAACGATGTGATCATGTACAACGACGGCACGGAGCAGCTCTTCCTGGTGCCGCTCACCACCGGCGAGCAGATGACCGTGGGTATCTGCGTGACCGAGATCGAGGACGAGGACGTCGCCATGGAGCGCGACGACCAGATCAGCGCGGTACTGGACACCCTGAAGATCGTCGCGGACGCCGAGGGCTGATCCCCCAAAGCAGAATAAACGTGAACAGCCCGCCCCCGAAAAAAAGGGGGCGGGCTGTCTTTGGCGGAGGCGGTGATATGGCGGCGCTGCGCGCCGCGACTGCGCCGAGCCCATTGACTGCGTCAGGAGCGTCCGGTTATCCCGTGGCCGCACCCCAAAGGATCGGCCCCTTTGAAAGAGGGCTGCTCTTTTTGTCCTGTCCGACATTGGTCCTGTCGTGTGTCCAATGCAACCAAGACGCCCTTTTCACGATCCGAATCGAGATTGGACTGGAGATACAGCATTCTTTCTCTGCCCGATATGTTTGACAAGCCTTCATATCCGGCCTGGCAACTGGTTTCTTTCAGCGCTGATATTGATAAACAGACCTGCGTTATGATATAATGAAAATGACGTTAAAAACGGTGGCCATACCGAGCTCAAAACGGCAAAAACGGACAAACCGAGTGTACAGGAGGGAGAAGGACAATGAAGCTGAAGAAGTGGATCGCTCTGCTGACGGCGCTGATGCTTCTGGCTGGCATGTTGCCGATAACGGCGCATGCCGACGACGAATGTAAGCGCAGCCCAACCGGCAGGCATGAGTGGCAGGGCTGGACGACCGTGAAAGAACCCACCTGCACAAGCGCGGGGACTCGCATGCACAAGTGCCGTTATTGCCAGTACGAACAGACGGAATCCATCCCCGCCAAGGGGCACAGCTGGAGCAAGTGGAAGACGACCAAGGAGGCTTCCTGCACCAAGGAGGGCGAACAGACCCGCAAGTGCATGGTATGCGGCAAGGTGGACACGCGCAAGACCGACAAAAAGCCCCACAGCTGGGGCGAGTGGACGATCCTTGTCGAGCCGACAGACCACTCCGCGGGCACGCGCGCGCACACTTGCAAGGACTGCGGCACGGAGAAGTCGGAAAACTTCGACCCCGAGGGCACGCTGCGCCGCGGGGACAGCGGCGATGCCGTCAAGGTGCTCCAGGAGGGCCTGATCTGCTACGGCGCCCTGAGCGGAAAGGCGGATGGCAGCTTCGGCCCCGGTACGGAGAAGGCAGTCATGGCGGCGCAGGAAGCGGAAGGGCTGACGGCGGACGGCGTGGCCTGGCCCCAGACCCAGGCGAGGCTGGGGCACCGCTTCGGCGAATGGGAAGTCATCTCTGAGCGCTCTGATTTCTCCGTGGGTCTGCGGCGGCGCACCTGTTCCCGCTGCGGCTACGCCGAGGAAGAGGAGACATGGCCCGATCCGACCTACAAGCGTGGAGACAGAGGCGAGGGCGTGCGCGAATTGCAGGAAAAGCTGAACGCGGCGGGATACGACTGCGGCAAGCCCGACGGCAGCTTCGGCGGCCGAACTGAGAGGGCGGTCAGTGCCATCGAAGAGGCCCATGGCGTCGAGGCGGACGGCATCGCCTGGCCGGGCGTTCAAAAGTGGCTGGAGCCGGAGGGCTTGGCCGTTGCGGCCTACAGCAGCGGCGACATCGCAACCGATTTCCTGAACCAGTTTCGCGACGCGCCGGTTTTCGTGCGGAACGACGATGATCCGCTGCGCATTACCAAACAGCCGGTAGACGGCATCATCCCCTGGGCGGAGTACATCGTGCATGAGGGACCGCGCGGAAGGACAAAGCGACGCGATCCGAACGCCGAAAAGCTGCAGCTTTCTGTGGCGGTATCCGGCGGCGAGGAGCCCTATACCTACCAGTGGTATCGGGCGGTCATGTTCAGGGTGAGTGACGGCGAGCCCAAGGGCAATACCATCGGCGGGGACGCCCCGGAGCTCTCGGTCTCCAATGATGGCAGCTATTACTGCGAGATCACGGACAACGCGGGCGACAAGGTGCGCAGCGACATCGTCAAGGCCCGATTCGCGCTGCACATCGTCCAGCAGCCGCAGCATGCGAGCCTGTACGACAGCGATTCCGCGGCACTCACGTGCCTTGTCGAGGGCGGGAACCCCGCCGTCGACGGGGAATACGCCTATGAGTGGTTTACGTCGGTCGGCGATCCCGTCCCGGACGGCTGGGCCGACGGGCCGACGCTCAATGTCCCCGAGGAGGGCGAATTCTACTGCGTCGTGAGCGATGGAGAAACCTCGGTGCAGTCCGACACGGCGCTGGTCTACGGCTGGAAGCCGCTGACCCTGCTCTCCTACCGGGACAATCTGACGACCATACTGACCGAGGAAGGTTATCATCAAAAATATGTGGCCGAAGGCGGCCATTCTCCCTACACCTTCGTCTGGGAAAAGGACGGCGTCGAGCTTGAGTCGCAGACCACGGATATGGACAACCTCTATTTCAAGGTTACCGATTATGGTCTGTACACCTGCACCCTGACGGATGCCATGGTGGGCAGTGATTCAAAGGACTTCCTCGTCGAATACAGGCAGCTGAAGATCAAGAGCCAGCCGAAGGGCGGCACGCTGCCCGCCGACGACAGCCTGTTTTACATGTCCCTCGCTATGGACGAGGGCGAGGCGCCGTTTACCTACACCCTCTTCAGGAACGGGGAGCCCTGGCGTGAGGAGAGCCTTTCGCAAGACTATGTCTCCATGGGGGTCGATCAATCGGGCATCTACCGCTACCACATCGAAGACGCGAACGGCCGCTGGGCGGATTCCGATCCTGTGGCGGTAAACGATTATCAGGTCTCCATCAAGCGATACACAGAGGAAGCTGAAATCAGGAACCGGCGGAAGGGAGGACCCAATGTGCCGGCCGACCTGACCGTCGAGGTGGAGGGCGGGCTTGCGCCCTATGCGTATGTTTGGGAGGTATCGACGGACGGCGCAACCTATGCGCCGGAAAAGACGAGCAGGCTTTCTGACACCAGGTGCACGATTCCCACATCGGTGCCCGGCATCTATCGCTGTACGGTGACGGACGCGAATGATCAGACCGCGATTGCCACCGGGATGTCGGTGCGCTTCACTGGTGTTGGACCGCTGATCGTCGAGCAGCCCGATGATGTCCTATTGCACTGTGTGCCGGGGCAGACCGCTTACGAGGTCACCCTGAACTGCCGGGCGATCACCGACGATGGGGAAGATCAGTATCTCGAATACGCGTGGGAGTCTTTTGAGCCGGGAAGCATGTTTGTGCCCTGCGGGAAGGGCTGCAAGCTGGAGGAGGACGACCTGACCGGCGCGCGCTTCTTCCGCTGCACTGTCACGGACACACGCACCGGAAGATCGGAGGTCAGCAGAATGGCGCTGGTCGCAGTCGAGCTGTTGTGCTTTACCCCCGAAACCTTTGAGGCGCTGAGCTATCAAAAGGGCAGGCTGGACTATGCGATATGGGGAGGAACGCCGCCCTATACCGTGGAGGTCATGCAACACCGGATGACAGTGGCAAAAGAGGGCAAAGTCGACTACATCGACGCGCGGGAGCGGGTGTTCACCGTGGACGCGCCCTCGGGGGACCTGTCGATCGACCTGCCTGACACCTATTATGACTTTATCTGGTACAATGAAGAGGGCATGCCCACGATCCAGAAGACGCAGGCGAAATACTATCTCATCGTGACAGACGCGATCGGTCAGGATGTGGCCACACCGCCGATATACGGGGCATACAAGCAAAACTGACGCCCCATCGTCATACCGCTACGCCGATCATTCCGAAAAGGAGAATCGCCATGAAAAAGCTGATTGCCATATGCCTGGTCTTCATCCTGCTCCTCGCTGCCGCCTCGATGGCAGAGGCCGCGCAGGAGCTATCCGCCGCGGGGGATTGGTACGCAGAACTCGACGGCATCCCGCTGCACCTTTCGCTGAATGCGGACGGCACCTATTCCCTCATCTTCCCGGATGAACCCGGTGATTCCCTGGCGGGGACCTGGGCGGCGGACGACATCTTCGTGAGCCTGGAGGACGGAGGTACGCTGGCCCTCGTGTCCGAGGAGCTGCTCATATGGCAGGAGAATGACCTTCGCTTCACCCGTGAAGCGCCACGGGCCTACGTTCCCGCCGACCTCCTCCCGGACGCCGCCCTCGAGATCTACGCTGGCTACTGGAAGTGCGCCTTCGTCGATCTCGGCGACGCCATCGTTCCCGCCAAAGCCGTGGACGAGCGCACCGACCTCTACATCGAAGACGACCTCGTCGCCCTGGGCGGCCCCCGCTTCGGCGACATCTTCCGGGACTTCGATTTTGCGGATGGCGCGCTCTCTGCCGACGTGGACGATCAGCTCGTCACCCTTGCCCTCCAGCAGGATGCCTACCTGCGCCTGATCATCGAGCGCGAGGGCGAAACGAGCATCCTCTATCTCGCCCGGTTCTTTCCCAATGGCACGGAGGAAGGCGAGTAAGCTGCCGACAACATCAGAGAATGCGCGCCCGGGAATCGCGAGCATCAGTGGTCGGAGGCACCTCGTATCTGATGCGCGCGCTTGAAGGGCCCAAGCCGGTCCCGATGGCGGAGGCGGTGGGATGGCGGCGCTGCGCGCCGCGGCTGCGCCGAACCCATTGACTGCGCAAAGAGGGCTCGTATATCTCATCACCTCCGCCAAAAAGATCAGTCCCCACAAGGAGGACTGATCTTTTTGGCTAATCCGACATTAGGCAGAGCCGCACCCAATGCGCCCAAACAGCGTGATCTATGTAATTGCCCGGAACGGCAAAACTGATTACATCGTTTAACCTGTCCGTATCGAGCAATTCCAGAGCGAATTGATTGACGTACAATTCACCATATTGATGATAACGCCGCAAGTTCAACATCGTTTTTGTTGGTGAAAAATGACAACTCCCC
>JAFWBZ010000314.1 GCA_017537105.1 Clostridia bacterium
CTCCGTTCCGGCCCCCGTCCTCCCTGGCTCGCCAAAGCCCTGGCTTCCGGTCCCCGTTACGGCGTTTCACTCTTCGAATCTGACTGTTCTTTGCGCTCCGCTTCTCCGCTCTTCCCCTCCCGGGGCCTCGCCGCAGAACCGCTTCGCGCCCGCGAAATCTCTTTCGCGTCTCTCTTCTCTCTGTATCGTTTTCAAGGTTCGCACTGCCGCGAAACGCGCCGTTTTCCGGCCCCGCTCGCTGACAGCTTGATTAGTATATCAAACCCCTTTCCTCTTGTCAAGCCTTTTTTTGACAAAAAACAAACATGTAACGTTGGGCCCGGACATTCCGTCAAAATTCGCGAAAAGTCCGAATATTCCGCTTTTTTGCCCGTCGGATCGTCCGGAAAAATCTCTCGGTGCCTCGGCACTGTCGACGTTCGGCCCCTCTGTGCAGCAGGCATACTTCCGAAATTAACTTGTGAAAACCCGGGAATACAACTATAATGTATGGGAACATTTTCACAACACTGAGGAGTGAATCATCATGAGACAAAGCGGCGTTCTGCTGCATATCACTTCCCTGCCTTCCCGGGGCGGCATCGGCACCCTGGGACAGGCGGCCTACGCATTTGTCGATTTCATCAAGGCCTCCGGCATGAACCTCTGGCAGGTATTGCCCATCGGCCCCACCGGCTACGCGGAGTCCCCGTATCAAAGCGTCTCCACCTTTGCCGGCAACGCGCTGATGATCGACTTTGATCTGATGGAATCCGAGGGCCTGCTGCCCGCCGGGAGCTATGTGCCCCTGCCTAACGGGGAGCAGGTGGATTTCGAGGCTGTGAAGGACCAGAAATCCAGGCTGCTGCGCGCCGCCTTCGAGCATTCCTTCGAATCTCTCGCTGACGAGATCTCCGCGTTTGTCGAAGACCATGCCTGGGTCCGCGATTACGCGCTGTTCCGGGCGATCAAGGCCCATTTCGGCGATATCTCCTGGATGGAGTGGCCGGATCAGGACATCCGTCTGCGCAGGCCCGAGGCCATCGAACGGTACCGGCAGGCGCTCGCTTCGGACATTGACTACTATATATATGAGCAGTATGTGTTCTTCGATCAGTGGACCCGTCTGCACGACTATGCCCGCATGAACGGCGTCCGGATCATGGGCGACATGCCGATCTACGTGGCGGAGGACTCCTCCGACGTGTGGCTGAACCCGGAGCTGTTCGAGCTGGACGAGGACTGCAAGCCCATCCGCATCGCGGGTGTTCCGCCGGACTACTTCCAGGCGGACGGCCAGCGCTGGGGCAACCCGCTCTACGCCTGGGAAAAGCACCGGGAGACGAAGTACGCCTGGTGGATCGAGCGCCTGCGCGCGCTGGGCGAGCTGTTTGACGTGCTGCGCATCGATCACTTCATCGGCTTTGCCAATTACTACGCCATCCCCGCCAGCGAGCCGACCGCCCGGAACGGCAAGTACGAGCTCGGGCCGGGGAGGAAGCTGTTCACCCGCGTCAAGAAGGAGCTGCCCGGGCTGGACATCGTGGCGGAGGACCTGGGCGTGGTCAGCAAGCGGGTGCGGAACCTGCTCCAGTACTGCGGTTATCCGGGAATGAAGATCATGGAGTTCGCCTTTGACGGCAGCGATGAGAACATCAACCTGCCCGCCAACATCGGGGAAAACTGCATCGTCTACACCGGCACGCACGACAACTCCACCGTCATGGGCTGGTGGCTGGCCGCGCCGGAATCGGAGCGCGAGGAGGCGCGACGCCGCTTGGGCATGCGCGAAGGCAGCGATGACATCGTGCCCGCCATCACCCGGGCTGTGTTCGAATCCCGTGCGCGTCTGGCCATCGTGCCCATGCAGGACTGGCTGGGGCTGGACGACAGCGCGCGCATGAACTACCCCGGCACCGTGGGCGGCAACTGGCTGTGGCGCATGGCTCCCGATACGGACTACGCCGCCGTCGCCTGCCGGATCCGCCGGCTGAACCGGTTGTCCCACCGCGGCACGCTGAAGCGCGCGACGCCCGCCGAGCTGATCGCCCGCGCGGAGGAATTCTGCATGCTGGACAGCCACGTGACGCTGGACAACGCCTATGTGTTCCAGCTGCACGATGCCGTGGCCAGGGCCGCCATGCTCGACATCGCCCCGCAGTGGGCGGACGACTGGCAGGGCCACCTGGAGGGCCGCCACGCGGCCTACCTGTCCGCCGAGTACCTGATGGGGCGCGCGGTCTACAACAACCTGTACAACATGGGCGTGCTGGAGGACGTGAAGGCGCGGACGCTGGACAAGGGCGTGGACCTGGCAGACCTGGAGGACATCGAGGACGCTGCGCTGGGCAACGGTGGACTGGGCCGACTGGCCGCCTGCTTCCTGGACAGCGCCGCCACCCACGACATCCCGCTGGACGGCTACGGTCTGCACTACCGGTACGGCCTGTTCCGGCAGTGCTTCGATGAAAACGGCGACCAGGTGGAGCTTCCCGACGACTGGTGCGCGGACACCGATCCCTGGAGCGTGCGCCGGGAGGACCGCAGACAGCTGGTCTTCATGGAGGACCTGATCGTTTGGGCTGTGCCCTACGACATGCCTGTCATCGGCTACGACCGCAAGAGCATCGGCACCCTGCGCCTGTGGCAGTGCGAATCCCCCGAGGCGTTCGACCTCGAAGCCTTCAGCGCCCAGGACTACGCCGCCGCCTGCCGGGAAAAGAACCGCGCCGAGGACATCACCAAGGTGCTCTACCCCAACGACACGCTGGAGGCGGGCAAGCTGATGCGGCTCCGGCAGCAGTATGTGCTGGTCAGCGCGTCGCTGCAGGACATGCTGGAGAGCTACCGGGAGGTCCACGAGGACGAATACGAGCAGGACGGCTACGCGAACTTCGCGCGGTATCATGCCGTTCAGCTGAACGACACCCATCCGACGATGGCCATCCCTGAGCTGATTCGCCTGCTGACGGACGAATATCCGGAGGACGGCACCGCTCCGATGTCCTTCAACGAGGCCTTCGACATCGCGCAGCAGACCTTCCGCTACACCAACCACACCGTCATGCGCGAGGCGCTGGAGTGCTGGGATCTGAAGCTGCTGAACAAGCTGTCGAAGGACCTGGTGCGGATCATCCGGAGGATCCAGGCCAGGCTGGACCGCGAACTGAAGAAGGC
>JAFWBZ010000315.1 GCA_017537105.1 Clostridia bacterium
TGCATCATGCGAATGCGGTCTCCCACCTTCACGCTGCCCGCCTTGAGCCGCACGGAGGAGATCGCGCCGCGGTAGTTGTCGTAGTAGGAATCGAAGATCAGCGCCTGCAGCGGCGCGTCCACCGGATCGGTTGGCGCGGGCACCCTGGCCACCACGGCCTCCAGCACGTCGTCGATGCCGATGCCCTGCTTGGCGGACACCAGCGGGCAGCCCTCGCAGTCGATGCCGATCTCGTCCTCGATCTCGCCCTTCACGACCTCCGGCTGCGCGCTGGGCAGGTCGATCTTGTTGATCACCGGTCGGATCTCCAGGTCGTGCTCCAGCGCCATGTACACGTTGGCCAGCGTCTGCGCCTCGATGCCCTGGCTGGCGTCGACGACCAGAACCGCGCCTTCGCAGGCCGCCAGCGCGCGGGACACCTCGTAGGTGAAGTCCACGTGGCCGGGGGTATCGATCAGGTTCAGCTCATATTCGTTGCCGTCCTTCGCCCGATAGGGCATGCGCACGGCCTTGGACTTGATGGTGATGCCACGCTCCCGCTCCAGCTCCATCGAATCCAGCACCTGATCGGTCATGTCGCGCAGCTTCATCACGCCCGTCTTCTCCAGGATGCGGTCCGCCAGGGTGGACTTGCCGTGGTCGATGTGGGCGATGATGCAGAAGTTGCGGATTCGGCTCTGATCGTATTTCAAAGTGCAAACGCCTCCAAGATATATTCCTCTGTTGTTATATTAGCGCCTCCGTGTTAAGTCGTCAAGTCGACGCGGGTCGGGGGAGGCCTGTGCGCATCTGAGAAAACCAGCTTTTCCCCACCCCGCAAATGCTGGAATAGTAACGGGAATGTCACGCTTTGGCCCCATTTACATCGCCTTTCTCGGTTGCAGGATCGATGAAATGCATGTATAATGAAAATGATATCATCTGTTTATACGGAGGAATGTTCAATTGGCTACGCAATACCCTTCCTATCGATCCTCCCGCCCGAGCGGCAATTCTTCCCGCTTCGCGTCGGAAACCCAGCCGGGCATTTCCCGCTCCCGCTCCGGCAGCAGCTATGGCAGCCGTCCCTCCTCTGGGCAGCGTTCCGGCTACAGCGCAAGCCGTCCGGCGAGTCAGCGCACGTCTTCGGGGGCGCGGCCCGCTTCCTCCGGGCAGCGTGGCTACAGCCAGCGCCCGTCCGGCGCCCGGGTTGACGCCAGGCGGACATACTCCGGCGGAAGCGGAAGGGGACCTTCCTATAACAATGGCCGCCGCCCGCAGCGAAGGAAACCCCAGGGGCGCTTCTTTGCGTTCCTCGCCGTGGCCCTCGTGCTGGTCGTGGGGCTGATCCTGCTGCTGTCCAGGCCTGGAAAACAGCCGGACCCGGCCGTCAACAACGTGCAGACCGCCATGACAAACACCGCGGTCCCCGCCTCCGCCGAACCATCAGGCATCGACGTCACCTCGCCCGATGAGCCCGAAACGCAGACGCAGTTCAGCAACATCGCTGAGATGCTCTCTGATACGGACAACCAGGTCGAGGGCCTGTCCGAGGACCAGATGGTGCAGGTCGAGGACCTCTCCATCAACCAGAGCCTGCCCACGGAATGGATGAACATCCTCCTGCTCGGCACCGACGAGCGTCGCCTTTCCAACAGCGCCCGCACCGACGCCATGCTGATCTGCTCCATCAACCAGAACACCGGCGAGGTCAAGCTGACGTCCATCATGCGCGACCTGGCGGTGACGTTTGACGACATCGGCAAGTACAACGGCACGTACGGCATCAACGCGGCCAACTACTTCGGCGGCGCCAAGCTGGCCGTCAAGACCGTCAACAAGCTGTTCGACATGAACATCCAGTACTGTGTCATGGTCAACTTCTTCGGCTTCCAGAAGATCGCCCAGCGCCTCGGCGGCGTGGAGATGGACATCACCGAGGCCGAAATGAACATCATCAACAAGGACATCGTCCAGCAGGCAAAGATGGCCTACCGCGCCGGCATCGACGAGTCCGACCAGGAGAACACCTATCTCGAAAGCTACGGCCCGAACACCCATCTGAACGGCCGCCAGACGCTGGCCTACGCCCGCATCCGACATCTGGACGGCGGCGACTACATGCGCACCAGCCGACAGCAGGCGGTGCTTTCCAAGCTGATGGAGAAGGTCAAGAAGATGAACGCGCTGGAGATCACCACACTGGGCGCGGAGATGATCGGAAACGTCAAGACCAACATGGAGCTCGACGACATCATCCGCATCGCCATCCTGGTGGCCGGAAACGGCATCCCGAATCTCGAAACCTTCCGTCTGCCCGTGCAGGGCACCTACAAGGAGGAGCGCAGGAACAACAACAGCCTGCTCTGGGACTGCGACTTCGCCACCAACGCCGTGAAGCTCTACGATTTTATCTACGAATAAGGCTCCGTGCGGAGCTGCCCCGGTGTGACGCCCATGCGCCGCACCGGGGCAGTTTTTTTCATACCATGCGTCTTCCGGGGCTCTCATGGCTCCATGGCGGATTGATACATGCATCGCATAAAAAAGCCGGGGATGCCGAATCCACGATTCGGCATCCCCGGTCGTCCTCGGGCGGCAAACCGCCGTCAGGCATGGGCTCAGTCGTCCTCTTCCTCGGCCTTGTAGGCTTCGATGACCTTCTTGGCAGAGGCAGCGGGCACTTCCTCATAGCGCTCGAAGTGCATGGTGAACTCGCCTCGGCCCTGGGTCATGGACCTGAGGTCGGTGGCATACTTGAACATCTCACTCAGCGGGGCCTCAGCGGTGACGCGCTGCAGATCGCCCACCTTCTCGGAGCCGAGAATGCGGCCGCGGCGCTTGCTCATGTCGCCGTAGATGTCGCCCACGTTGGCATCCGGCACGTCCACTTCCACGTGATAGATGGGCTCGAGCAGCACGGGGTTGGCGGTGGTCAGCTGCTTGAAGGCCAGACGCGCGGCGGTCTTGAACGCCATTTCGGAGGAGTCCACCGGGTGATAGCCGCCGTCGTACAGCTCGGCGGTGAGCCCCACCACCGGGAAGCCGGCGAGCACGCCGTGGCGGATGTTCTCGATCAGGCCCTTCTCGACGGCCGGGATGTACTGGCGCGGCA
>JAFWBZ010000026.1 GCA_017537105.1 Clostridia bacterium
ATACTACATGTTGTAGTGATATCGTGTCGCGCAGAGCGTGTGTGTCGACGGATTTAAAGGCCGTGTAACAGATTCGAGACAAAGAAATACAGTGCAAACGGAGAAGTCACAAAGCCGCCTGAATTGCAGAAGAAACAGGCGGGATCGTGACATCGGAACGCAGGGAAGTTGACAAAAATAAGACCCTTTAATTTTCTATGCGTTGCCAATGCTGCGGGACTGTGGTATAATGCGGATATTGAGTTTGCAATGAGGGATGTACTATGAACAAATCCAGAGCCATCATCGTCGTGAAGAATCCGGAGGCGCTGCGTGTGGCGGCCTCCTCCGCGCGCATCTCCACCCAGCCAGGCACCGCGATGGAGATCTTCGGGCGGAGCCTGGGCGATGAAAAGGACCTCCGGCTCCTCGACAAGGTGCTGTCCTCGGGGCACAAGTCCGTGATCGAGCACTAGACCTTCGGCATCGCCTTCAACGACGTCTCGGTGCTGGTGGAGCAGTTTGTGATCGAGTGCCGGCTGGCCTCCTATACGGTGAAGTCCCGGCGCTACGTGGACTTCGGAGAGGCGGGCTGGGTGCGCCCCGAGGGTCTGACGGAGGCGCAGCGGGAGCGCTATGACGAAGCCATGGCCGCGCGCTTTGAGGATTACCGGCGGCTCATCGAGCTGGGCGTGCCCAAGGAGGATGCGCGTTTCGTGCTGCCCTACTGCCTCCGGAGCAACTTCTTCATGACCGTGGACGCGCGGGAGCTGATCTCGCTGATCTGCGCGATGCGCTGCGGCCGCGGGAAGGGCTATGCGGAGATCGAGGCGCTGGGCGCGCAACTGAAGGCGCAGTTTGACGAAATCTACCCGGGCGTGATCGACAAGGAAGCTGCGCGGTATCCGCGATACGAGGCGGCGCCGCTGCCGGAGCGCATTGCGCTGGGCGGAGACAGGGCCGGAGACGCGGAGCTGCTGGATGGCACCGATGACGCCATGGGCCTGCTGCGGCAGATGTTCGACTTCACCGGGCGCTTTCCGATCCGGGATCATGACAATCCCAATCAAGTGAAGTGGAACATTCTGACCGATGCGCGGCCCCGGGAGCTGGAGATGGTCCGCTACACCTTCCGCGTGAAGCGCGTCTCGCTGGCCTGCGTCACCCACTTCACCCGTCATCGCGTGCTCTCGCTGCTGGTGCCGCCCGTGGCCCGGGCACTGGCTGACGGCGAATATGTGCTGCCGGAGACGGTGCGGGCGCTCCCTGCCGCGGAGTCGATCTATCGCCGCGCCTTCGAGGCGCAGGGAATGGCGGCGCGGGAGGCGCTGGAGCTTGGGATGTCCATGGAGGACCTGTCCTACTTCGCGCTCAGCGGCCACGAGATCGACCTGGTGCTGTCGATGAACCTGCGCGAACTCGTGCACTTTATGAAGCTGCACACCTGCAACCGCGCGCAGTGGGAGATCCGCGGCGTGGCCTGGAAGATGCTGAAGCTGCTGACTGCGCGGAAACCGGAGATCTTCCTTTATCTCGGGCCCAGCTGCGTCTACGGTCCCTGTCCCGAGGGCCGGATGAGCTGCGGCCGCCCCTGCAAGCGCATACTGGACCTGTGACCCCATCGAAAGGAGAGCACGGATGAAGCCGGAAGAACTGTTGAAGGCGATGCACGTCGCGGAGCGGCTGAAGGATACGCCGCGCCACTGCTGGACCTCCGGCGGTCGGCGGGAGGACGTGGCGGAGCACAGCTGGCGCATGACGCTGATGGCCTACTTCGTCTCGGATGATTTTCCGGAGGCAGACATGGAGAAGGTGTACAAGATGTGCCTGATCCACGACCTGGGGGAGTGCTTCACCGGAGATATCCCCACGTTTTTGAAGACGGACAGCGACGAGGCGCGGGAGGAGGATCTGCTGCTGCGCTGGGTCGCCACGCTGCCGGAGCCGTTCTGCACCGAGATGCGGGCGCTCTATCGGGAGATGGCCGCCCGCGAGACGCTGGAGGCGCGGATCTACAAGGCGATGGACAGCCTGGAGGCCGTGATCCAGCACAACGAGTCCGATATCTCCACCTGGGAGCCCCACGAATACGAGCTCAACCGGACCTACGCCTATGACCGGACGGACTTCTCGCCGTATATGCGGGCGCTGCGCGCCGCGATTCGGGAGGAAACCGAGGCGAAGATCGCCGGCAAAGCGGAGGAACCATAGAAAGACCGCCGGGAATCCGATCACGGATTCCCGGCGGCTTGCTGATTCTATGGGTTTCTGCGGCCATGCCCTCTATTCAAACAGCTGGTCCACGGCGCTTTCGATGGCGTCCCAGCCGAAGCCCCGGCGCGCCAGCGCCTGAGACAGCTTGGCCCGGCCCTCGCGGCGGGGGAGCTCGGCGTAGCGCCGGAAGAGCGACTGTGCGACCTCCAGGCAGGCGGCGCGCTGCTGCTCCTCGTCGAAGGCGGACAGCGCCTCCTCGGCATCCTCCTCCGAGATGCCCTTGGCGCGCAGCTTGCGCTTGAAGGCATAGACGCCCGTGGCCTTTCCCGTGTGCAGCTCCGCCATGCGCTGGGCATAGCGGGCGTCGTCGATCAGGCGGTTTTCCCGGAGCCGCTGCAGCACCGCCTCGATGGCGGGCTCCACGTAGCCCCTGCGCCGCAGCGCCGCGGCGATTTCCCTCTCCGAGCGGGAGGAGCGGTCCAGGCAGCACAGTGCGGCCTCATAGGCGTCCGCAAACTGCACGGCGGCGAGGCGGCCGACGTAGCGCTCCACGTCGATCTCATCGCCTTCGCGCACGGGAACGCGGTCAAAGTGCTGCTTTCGCACGCGCAGCACGACGGCGCCGTCGGCCAGGATCTCCACCTGTCCGCGCTTCTCCTCAATGCCGGTGACGATGGCCATTGCTGCCGCCCTCCTTGCTCTTTTGCAGAAAATTTCGCGATTACGAACAAATTATACCCCGTTTTTCTTGACGCGTCCAGCCTGTTTGTGTTATTATATATCCATTAGTGTACTGGGAGGGATTTGTCCATGTCGGGACATAACAAATGGTCAACCATCAAGAATAAAAAGGCCAAGACGGATGCCGCAAAGGGCAAGATTTTTACCAAGATTGGCCGTGAGATCGTCATCGCCGTCAAGTCCGGCGGCAGCGCTGATCCCGCGCTGAACAGCAAGCTGAAGGACGTCATCGCCAAGGCGAAGGCGGCCAACATGCCCAACGACAACATCCAGCGCTCCATCAAGAAGGCCGCGGGCGAAGGCGACGCCACCAGCTACAAGGAGGTCACCTACGAGGGCTACGCGCCCTGCGGCGTGGCCGTCATCGTGGAGGTCGTCACCGACAACCTGAACCGCACCGCCAGCGAGGTGCGCCACATCTTCGACAAGTGCGGCGGTTCCCTGGGCGCCTCCGGCTGCGTCTCCTGGAAGTTCGAGCGCAAGGGCGTCATCGAGATCGACAACTCCAAGGGCATGGACGAGGACGAGCTGACCATGCTGGCCCTGGACGCGGGCGCCGACGACGTCGAGATGGGCGAGGGCGAGGCGATCATCTACACCGATCCCTCCGACTTCTCCGCCGTGCGCGACAACCTCGAGGCCGCGGGCTGCACCTTCCTGTCCGCCGAGCGCGCCATGATCCCCACCACCACCACCGAGCTGCCGGACGAGGAGTCCGTGCAGAAGGTGACGAAGCTGCTGGATTGGCTGGAGGACTACGACGACACCCAGAATGTCTACCACGACGCCGAGCTCCCCGAGGAAGAAGACGAGGACGACTGAGCAACATGCGATGGATCGACCCGCCTGCATCGGCAGGCGGGTTTTCCATTTCAAACCGGGACGGAATCCCCTTTATCGCATACAAGGTTAAATCGCCGGGCGCATCTTGACAACTGCGCCCGGCCATATTATAATACGAAAACGAAATTGAAAATATAATTCAAAATGGGTGATGACGTTGAAACGAATGCTGCTTCTCCTGCTCCTTGCGATGCTGCTGGCCGGCTGCGCCGGAGCGTCTGCCGAGGGCGGGCTCTCCGTGGTGTGCACGGATTTTCCCTGCTACGACTTTGCGCGGCAGGCGGCGGGGGAGTTCGCCGACGTGACGATGCTCATCAAGCCCGGTGCCGAGGTACACGCCTACGATCCCACGCCCTCGGACATCCTCGCCATCGGCGGAGCGGACCTGTTCGTATACATCGGCGGGGAGAGCGACGCCTGGGTGGAGAGCATCCTGTCCGGGTTTGATGCGGGGGATGCGCCCCGCGCACTGAGGCTGATGGACTGCATGTCTGGCCTGCTCGAGGAGGAGGGGGAGGCGGACCGTCACGAGTCCGCGGAGGGGCCCGAGTACGACGAGCATATCTGGACCTCGCTGCCCAACGCTGCGGCGATGGTGCGGGCCGTGGGCGCCGCGCTGAGCGAGGCGGATCCGGAACACGCCGACGACTACGCCGGGAACGCCGCCGCGTATGCCGCCGAGATCGAGGCGCTGGACGCGGAGATCCGCGACATGGTGGCTGGAGCCGCGCGCAGGGAGCTGGTGTTTGCGGATCGCTTCCCGTTCCTCTACTTCGTGCGGGAATACGGCCTGGACTACCTGGCGGCGTTTCCCTCCTGCACCGCGGACACGGAGCCCAGCGCGCAGGTGCTGACCGCGTTGATCCGGCGGGTGATCGACGGCGGGATTCCCGCCGTGTACACCATCGAGCTCAGCACGCAGGCCATCGCGCGGACCGTGGCGGAGGAGACCGGTGCGGAAATCCTGACGCTCCAGTCCCTGCAGACCGTGTCGCAGGACGACTTTGACGCGGGCAAGACCTACGTCTCCCTCATGCGGGAGAACCTCGGGGCGCTCAGGAAAGGACTGAATTGACGTGCGCGGCGAATACAGCACCCACCAGAAGCGTGAGCTCCTGAAATTCCTGAAGGAGCGGAACATGCAGCATTTTTCCGTGGACGATGTGGTTTTTGAGATGCAGGACCGGGGTGAAAAGATCGGCCGCTCCACCGTATACCGGTATCTGGAGCTGCTGGCGGAGCAGGGCACGGTCCGCAAGTACACGGGCGTGCAGGGCGTCACCCAGTATCAGCACGTGGAGGACGACTCCCAGTGCGACGAACACTTCCACATGATGTGCTCGAAGTGCGGGGACCTGCTGCACGTGGACTGCAAGCTGATGCACACGCTCTGCCGCCACATGATGGAGGATCACGGCTTTCAGCTCGATCCCCGGGAGACCATACTGGTGGGCGTATGCGCCCGGTGCAGAGCGGGCGGGGAGGGGATGGACCATGGCGCTGATCACGCTTGAAAATGTCACCATCGCCTTCGAGGGCACGGTCGCGGTGGACCGGGTCTCCTTTTGCGTGGAGCGCGGGGATTACCTGGTCATCCTCGGGGAGAACGGATCGGGAAAGTCCACGCTGATGCGCGCGATGCTGGGCCTGGTCCGGCCCCGGGCGGGCAGAATCACCTACGGGGACGGCCTCGTCAAGAATCAGGTCGGATACCTGCCGCAGCAGACCGCGGCTCAGCGCGACTTTCCCGCCTCGGTGGAGGAGGTCGTGCACTCCGGCTGCGTCAATCGCATGGGGCGCAGGCCGTTTCTGAGCGCCGCAGACCGCGCGCGCGCGCTGCAGAACATGCGGCTTCTGGACGTGGAGGGCCTCCGCCGGAAGGCCTATCGGACGCTCTCGGGCGGTCAGCAGCAGCGGGTGCTGCTGGCGCGCGCGCTGTGCGCCACAGATTCGCTGCTGCTGCTGGACGAGCCGGTGACGGGCCTCGATCCCGCCGCGACGGAGGAATTCTACGGCGTGCTTCGGGAGCTGAACCGGGTGCACGGCGTGGCCGTCGTGATGGTCTCCCACGACCTGCGAGGCGCCATGCGGGACGCGAAGCACGTGATCGTGATGGATCGCGGTCTGGACTACTGCGGGGACGCCGCAGAATACCGGGAAAAGATCCTGCAAGGGACGGTGAACGCCCATGGGTGACCTGCTGCAGCGATGCCTGGCCAGGCGCAGTGCGCCCGGTCGAACCCGCCGGCGCGGCACAGTCGCGCTGTGGATCGTGCTGGCGCTGGTGGCGCTCTGGCTGCTCTTTCACCTGAAGGAGATCGCCTGGGCCTTCGGCGAGATGGGGGGCTATCTCCAGTATCGCTTCATACGCCGCGCGCTGGTGGTAGGCATCCTGGTTTCGCTGTGCGCAGCGCTGCTGGGCGTGAGCCTGGTGCTGAAGCGCTACTCGATGATCGGCGACGGGCTCTCCCACGTGGGCTTTGGCGCGCTGACGGTGGCCATGGCGCTGGGCTTTGTGACGGCGGACAGTCTGCCACGCTTCCTGCCCGCGGCGCTTCGGGAGGCCATTGCGGGGCTCTGCGATGGCATCGCCGCCGGGCCGCTGCCGTTCACGCTGGTGGTCGTGGTGCTCTGCGCCTTTTTGCTGCTTCGCCTGAACGGTCAAAGCCGCATGCGCGGCGATTCGGCCATCGCCATACTCTCCACCTCGGCGCTGGCCCTGGGCGTGGTGGTGACCAGCACCACCAGCGGCATGAACGTGGACGTGTACAACTACATGTTCGGCTCGATCCTGGCGATGAGCGCCTCGGACGTGTGGCTCTCGGTGGCGCTGTCCGTCATCGTGCTGGTTCTGTTCGTGCTTTTCTATCCGAAGATCTTCGCGGTGACCTTTGACGAGGCGTTTGCGCGCGCCACCGGCATGAAGGCCGGGCTCTACAACATGCTCATCGCCATGCTGACCGCGGTCACCGTGGTCATCGGCATGCGCATGATGGGCACGCTGCTGATCTCCAGCCTGATCATCTTTCCCGCGCTCTCTTCCATGCGGGTGTTCTCCCGCTTCCGCACCGTGGTCATCAGCTCCGCCGCGATATCTGTCGGCTG
>JAFWBZ010000027.1 GCA_017537105.1 Clostridia bacterium
AATGGTTGTATTTTCCCATCGCATATGTTAAAATATCTGCAGCAGGATTCCCCTGCGCCTGTCGGCGGAATCCGCAATGAAGACGGAAGGGACGAAGGGATCATGATCGACCGGTTGCAAAAATACTGCGGCGTATTCCCCGCATTCTACGCCTGCTATGAGGACGACGGGAGCGTGAGCGTCGCGCGAACGAAGCGGCTCGCGCGGCTGCTGGTGAACAAGGGCGTTCAAGGTCTGTATGTCGGCGGTTCCTCGGGCGAGTGCATCTATCTGGAAAAAGAGGAGCGCATGCAGATCCTGGAAGCCGTGATGGAGGAGGTTCGGGGCGAATGTACGATCATCGCCCACGTCGCCTGCAACAACACGCGGGAGAGCCGCCAGCTGGCCGCCCACGCGGAATCGCTGGGCGTGGACGCCATCGCCAGCATCCCGCCCATCTACTTCCACCTGCCGGATCACGCCATCGCGAAGTACTGGAACGACATTTCCGATGCCGCGCCGAACACCGATTTCGTCATCTACAACATCCCGCAGCTGGCGGGCGTTGCGCTGAGCCCCGCGCTGTTCCGCGAGATGCGCAAAAATCCCCGGGTGATCGGCGTAAAGAACTCCTCCATGCCCACCATGGACATCGAGCGCTTCAAGCGCATCGGCGGCGAGGACAGCATCGTGTTCAACGGTCCCGATGAGCAGTTCGTCGCGGGCCGCGCGGCGGGCGCGGATGGCGGCATCGGCGGCACCTACGGCGCGATGCCGGAGCTGTACCTGCGGATGGACGCGCTGGTGCGCGAAGGCAAAATCCCCGAAGCGCAGCCCGTGCAGGCTGCCGCCAACGACATCATCGCCGCGCTGTGCAGCTGCCACGGCAGCATGTATGCCGTCATCAAGAAGGTCATTGAGCTGCGCGAAGGCCTGCCCCTGGGCTCCGTGCGGCTTCCCATGGCCGGGCTCGCCGAATCGGATCTGCCGCAGGTGCGCAAGTGCGCGGAGATGATCGACGAGGCCATCGCACGCTACTGCCGTTGACGCGGCCGATCGCGCGCTTTCTGCGCGAAAAGGAGAGAGTATTGCCATGACAAAAGAGCAGCTGTTTGCATTGATGAAGGGCCAGATCATCGTCTCCTGCCAGGCCACACCCGGCGAGCCGCTGTATGACCCGGAGCGCTCCGTGATGCCGCTGATGGCCCGCGCGGCCAGACTGGCCGGCGCGAAGATGATCCGCACCAGTTCCGCCCGGGACATCGCGGGCATCAAGGAGGAGACCGGTCTGCCCGTGATCGGCCTGATCAAACGCGAATACCCGGGCTACTGCGGCAGAATCACCATGACCATGCGCGAGGTGGACGAGTGCATGGACGCACTGGCGGACATCGTCTCCATCGACTGCACGTTCAACGCGCGGGGCGATGGCCTGACGCCCGGCGAGTTTTTGAAGCAGGTGCGGGCGAAGTACCCGAACATCATCATCATGGCAGACTGCGCGACCCTGGAGGAGGGCGTCGCTGCCTTCGAGGCCGGAGCGGACCTGGTGGGCAGCACCATGAACGGCTACACGCCCCAGACCCAGGACTGCAAGGGCGAGCCCAATTACGAGCTCGTGCGGCAGCTGGCAAAGGCGCTGCCCTGCCCGGTCATCGCCGAGGGCCGCGTGCATACGCCGGAGCAGGCGCGCAGGATGCTGGAGATCGGCGCATGGGCCGTGGTGGTCGGCGGCGCGATCACCCGCCCGCTGGAGATCGCGCAGCGCTACTTCCGCGCCATCGAGGGCCTGACGACATGATCCTCGCCGTGGACATCGGCGGCACCTCCGCCAAGCTGGCGCTGGTGGACCGCCGCGGCGTCCTCGGCCCGCGCTGTTCCGCGGACACCGCCTTCGACGGCTACCGCACGCCGATGCTGGACACGGTGATCCGGGCGACGCGAAGCTTCCTGGAGCGCGAGGGCGCACAGGTGGAGGGCATCGGCGTCTCCGCCACGGGCCAGATCGACACCGCGCAAGGCATTGTCATCGGCACAAACGGCAAGATCCCGAACTACGAGGGCGCGCAGATCCGACGCAACATGGAGGCGGCCTTCGGGGTGCCCGTCCGGGTGCTGAACGACGCCAACGCCGCGGCGCTGGGCGAATGCTTTGTCGGGCGCGCCAGGGGACTGCGGCACGTCGTCATGGCCACCTACGGCACCGGTGTAGGCGGCGGCATCGTGACCGACGGCAGGGTCTTCGGCGGCACGCGGGGCATCGCCGGGGAGATCGGCCTGATCCCGATGGGCGCGGCGCATGCGGGATCCCCTGGCAGCCGCTACGAGGACCGGGCCTCCGCCTCCGCCCTGGTGCGTGCTGCGGAGCATGCGACCGGCGAAGCGAAGCTGGACGGGCGCAGAATCTTCGCGCGGCTCGCCTCGGGCGACCCAGTGCTGCGACAGGTCGCGGACGCCTGGCTGGACGACGTCGCCGCCGGGCTCATCGGGCTTGTGCACGTCTTCAATCCGCAGATGGTCGTCCTCGGCGGAGGCGTCAGCGCACAGGAGGCGCTGTTCATCGAGCCGGTGCGCCGCCGCGTGCTGGAGGGCGTGCAGCCCCGGTTCGCGGAGGGGTTGCGCGTAGAGCGCGCCGCGCTGGGAAACGACGCCGGGCTCATCGGGGCGGCAAAGTTCTTCATGGACGAAACACAGGCGCAGTGAACACACAGGAAACCGGGCGGGATACCTGACAGACAGGTGTCCCGCCCGGTTTGTTGCGTCCCCTATCGGCGCTGCGGCCTTTCATAGGACACGCACGGGACGCAGAGCCGGCCCACGGGCAGCAAGCGCTCCCCTGCCGGGTGGTAGCCCAACTGCTCGACGCAGTTGCGCTTGCCTGCGTCATCCCGGGCGATCCACAGGGAGACCGCTCCGAAGCGCGCCTCGCACATCGACAGCAGCCCGGAAACTGTGGGATAAAAGGCGTCGCAGCAGAAGAAGTCCGCGCGCACATCCTCCCCCATCGGCAGCGCGCTGGCGACCGCCCCCAATGTACCCGCCGCGTCCCAGGCGCAGAAGAAGGCGCCACCCGCCTGCCGGATCGCCGCGTACTTCGGATACAGGCCCATGCAGGAGCGCTGGGTGACTTCGGCGCATGAAAGCAGCCCCGCATTGGCATCCAGCAGTAGCTGGCTGCCCCGATGCAGCGCCAGCGGGATCAGCGGAATGCGCGCCTTCGGCGAGCCCTCCTCCAGTCGGAAGGGCCCCTCAGCCCATCCGAACCGACGGAATTCCCCGTCCGCCGCGTCGTCCCCCATATAGCGTGCCATGACGTTGGAGCCCGGCAAAAAGGAAAAGCCAAACCTGCGATATAGCTGGGCGGCCACGGGATTGTCCGTGCCGAGGAATGCCGTCCGGACGCCGCGGGCCGAAAGCTCCTTCAGCATATCGCCCAGGAGCCTGCCTGCCAGCCCTCTACCCCGGTATTTCGGGGCGACGCACATGCCGGAGAGCCCGCAGAGCGCGGGATTTTCCCGCGAAATCGTGGCGTGAAGGGTCCCGACCAGCACTCCATCCTCCCGCAGCGCAAACAGGAGGTCGAGGTTCTCCCCGGCCTCTGAGCCGTCGAGCTGCGGCGCCTCCAGGGCGGCCTCAGCCTCGCCGAAGGCCTCCGCCCACAGCGCAAGCGCCTCCCGGGCATCGCAGGGCGATGTCCATTTTTGCAGTTCCGTGCGGTCCCCTCCCCTCGCGTCCGGTCCTCCGACTGCGTTTACCTTTCCCTGAGGCAAAACAGCCGTTCCGCGTTTCCGGCGAAGATCTTCCGGACGTCACCCGGGGTCAGATCGAGCAAATCCGCCGCGATCCAGGTGGCGATCAGGTTTTCCTCGAGCACCGTGAACACCTCTCCCCGGAAGCCGCACGCGCGCAGCGCCTTCTCGTCCACCCACGCGAATTGATCCGCAAAGGACACCGCCCTGCCGACAAAGCAGCAGCAGGGATAGTCGCTTCCCCACATCACGCGGTCGACGCCCGCGGCGCGGATGCAGGCCATCATCGGCGCGGGCTCGCAGATGGCGGAGAGATCAAACCAGATGTTGTCCAGGCCGGCGAGGCGCTTCATCGGTTCGATGCACGTCCACTCCGCGAAGGCCCGCCCGGCGTGGGCCAGGATCAGCACCGCCCCGGGGTGGCGGCGCGCCATCGCCTCGACGTATTCCAGGTTGCGCGGGTCCGACATCGCCCCGTCGCACGCCAGGTGCAGCGTAATGGTCATGCCGCGCCGCTCCGCGACGCGCCACGCTGATTCCGGCAGGAACTCGTTCGCGGGGCCCTGGTTGCCGTTCGGAGAAGCGTAGTAATAGCACTTGAGTCCCCGGATGCGCTCGTGGTCCAGCATCGCCTCGATGTCCGCCTCCGTGTCCCCCGGCAGCACGTACGCGGCGCCATAGCACCCGGGATCCCGGCGCAGTTCCTCCGCCACGCAGGCCGTGGCCGCGTCGCACAGGCCGTTGGCGCGGTCCCGCATCATGGGATCCGGCGTAGGCAGCAGCATCACGCGCTGCGGACAGCGCCCGTACATCAGCGCCTCCATGCCCTGCCGGTACTCTGCCGCGCCGACCCGGGAGCGCCCGAAAGCGTGCTCCGGTTTATCCGCGTAGGAGGGCATGAACGATGCGTCGTAGACGTGGGCGTGTGCATCAAAGATCCGCTCCGGCAAAAACACCGCCAGGCGCTCGCGAAGCGCGGCCCGCGTGTCAAAGAAGTCTTTCATATCGACGTCCTTCCCCCGTCTTCCTTCTGCGTTGGAGTTGGCCGACAATCCCATGGCGCCGCCGCTCCCCGCGTCGCCATGGCGGGGAGCGGCGGCAGGCGATCACGCCGTGAAAGCATAGGAGGCCCTGCCGGTCTCCGGATCATATTCGCCCATTTCAAAGGTCAGGCCGCACTCGTCCGCAATGGTCTGCATGACGGCCGTCGTGGAATGCGGATACCACCTGGACACCTCGCGGCCGGTCTCCCGCAGGTGCTTGACGCCCGGGCAGTATTTCACGTCCACCTTCAGCGCATTTCCCTCCAGCCGTGTCTCCACGGCCTCCGGCGCATGCTCCAGCGCATAGGTCTTTTCGATATGCGCCTTCAGCTCCTGAAGTCCGCGCGCCTTCACCGCCTCCAGCAGCTTGCCATACACGTGTATCGTGTAGAGGCGCAGGTATTCGTCGAGCTCTGCCTCGCCGTACTTGCTGCCCACGTACTCCAGGCCCATGTTCAGGCTGCTGTGGAAGTCCCGGTGAAAGTACTCGTTCTGGGACGCCTTGCGATCCATGATTTCCGTGTTTTCGTCAATGATCACCCGACCGTCGAACACCTTGGGATCGTAGATCAGCATGGAGCACGCCGCATGCTCGACGCCGCAGAAGTTGTAGATGTACCGGAGCCCGACCTTTTCCGCCGCGGCGCGATAGGAATCGCAGTGCAGGCAGTAGTCATGGTAGGGCTTGATGCCGATCTTCTCCTCCAGCTCCAGCAGCCGGCCCTTGGAGGGACAGTGGTGCATCACGTTGTAGTACCAGCCGGCCTTCTCGTTGAGATACATGGTGAAGTCG
>JAFWBZ010000316.1 GCA_017537105.1 Clostridia bacterium
GTGCCGGTAATGCCATATTTGGTCAGATCAATATTCGCCATAAAGCATCAAACCTCTTTCTCCTTATAATTTGGTATTAGTATAGCACAGCGGATACAGGCCGTCAATCATCCGGAGGTTAGGTGCGCGGAATCTTAAAATAAGAGATTGCAATAGCAATCAAATGAATCGAATTTCCGGAAAGAAAAGCCCTGCGCCGCAATGACTTTCGCAGATTTGGGGCATGCTGTTTTGTGGAAGAAGCTGTATTGATTTTCTGTGAAAACTGTGTTATGATGTTTGCAGAGAGGTGAGAAAAGTTGCAGCCTGAACAACAGGAGCGCGCCGTGCGGTTTTTGACGATGTACCGGCAGCTGGAGGGGCTGCTGGAGAGGCGCTATGCGGATCGCCAGGTCGCGTCCGGGAGCGTGGTGAAGGAGTATCTGCGCGATCCGGACAGCGAACCCTGCCGCAGCGATCTGGATCTCTGCCGGGAGATTCGAAACATACTGTCCCACAACGCGGACGAGGACGGCGAAGCGGTGGTGGAGCCGTCGGAGGGCATGCTGAATAAGCTCAGCGACATACTGGAGCACGTGCAGCGCCCGCAGTTGGCGGTTCATTTCGGCACGCCCGCGGACAGAATCCTGTTCGCCCATCCCAACGACCAGGCGGTCAACGTGATGCGGCACATGCTGCGGAAGGGCTATTCCCACGTGCCGGTGGTGGATCGCAGGGGCCTGTTGGGCGTGTTCAGCGCGGGTAGCATGCTGATGTACATGGCGGAGAACGGCCTGGACGACCTGCGGGATGAGTTGCGCGTGGGCGAGCTGAACGAGGCGCTGGACTTCGGCGACGAGCGCAACGAGAAGTATATGTTTTTGAAGGAGGACGCCACCGTCTACAGCGTGCGGGATGCCTTTCAGAAGCGGTCCGAGCGCAACAGCCGGCTCGCGGTGGTGTTTTTGACGACCGACGGCACGCGGCAGGGCAGGATCGTCTGCATGCTGACGCCCTGGGACGTGCTGAGAGACGGAATCATGCCCTGAAGACAGAGGAGCGAAAAATGGAAGAGAAGAAGCCCGAAAGACCGGAACTGAACGCAGAACTCCGACCGCAAATCCCCGGCTACAGCCCCGCAATGGAGGAATTGCGCCGGGAATACGCAAAGGTGCAGGGGATCTACGAGGCGGCGATCCGGGAAATCAACGCCCGCCTGCAGACCCTGGACGACGATTTTTCCTTTCGACACCGGCACAACCCGATCCATCACATCGAGAGCCGGGTGAAATCCCTGGACAGCATCGTCAAAAAGCTGCACGACACCGGAATCCCGATTTCCATCGACAACGCCAAGAAGAACCTTCACGACATCGCCGGCGTCCGCGTGGTCTGTCGGTACGTGGAGGACATCTACAAGATCGCGAGCCTGCTGCTGGCGCAGGACGACATATCGCTGATCCTCGAGAAGAATTACATCGAAAACCCGAAGCCGAACGGCTATCGCAGCCTGCACATCGTGGTGGACGTGCCGGTCTACATCTCCCAGGGGAAGCTGTTCATCCCGGTGGAGATCCAGATCCGCACCGTCGCCATGGACTTCTGGGCCACGCTGGAGCACGGCATCCGCTACAAGACCACGGACGAGGTGCCTCAGCGCATCGTCGACGAGCTGCGCGCCTGCGCGGACGTCATTACCGAGACGGACTATAAGATGCAGGAGATCTTCCGGGCGCTGCAGCAGGTGCACGACCGGGACGACCTGTCCGCCGAGAGCATCGTCGAGGCGCAGAAGGGGAGATAGGACAGCTTTCGGGACCGGCTGTGGGCCGGCCCCGATTCCTTTGCGACTGGGCGGTTATGCATCTGGCGCACAGCTTGTGTTTGCCGTCTCCCGTGCGTTCCGGGAAACGCATTCCGAGACCCCGGGAGGGAATCAGCTCAGGTGCAGAGTCATACAGGTCTGTTGCACAGGGATTTCTGCCTGGAAGTAATTCCACGCAAAAAGTGGGAACTTTTTCCGATTTTCAGCGTCCAATGGACGGACACAAAAAAGAAAGAAGGCTTGTTTCATGAAAAGGATTTTCGCTCTGATGCTCGTCGCGCTCATGGCTCTCACCGTCGCTTTTGCGGAAGGCGCGCCGCTCGCCGGCGGCTGGACGCCCGCTGCCGATCCCGCGGTTACCGAGGACATGAAGGAGATGTTTGACAGGGCGCTGGAGGGCCTGCTCGGCGTGGACTATGTGCCCGTGGCCTATCTGGGTTCCCAGGTCGTGGCGGGAACCAACCACTGCATCCTGGCGCA
>JAFWBZ010000317.1 GCA_017537105.1 Clostridia bacterium
CCCAGCAGCGTGTGCCCCGTGCGGGCCTTGAACAGGCGCAGCAGATAGCTGCCGTTGACGAACAGCGCGTCGGAGATCGCCTGCAGCGAAAACTTCTCGGCGCTGTGCGCTTCGATGTAGGCGCGCGCGGCTTCGACCAGCAATTCTCCCGAATCCCGCTGTCCCTGGCAGCCCATCGATATCCCCCCTGGCACCATTCTATGCTGACATCGCCGAGAATAAGTTTATACTTACTAATTAATGTTAGCATAAAATAACTAAGATTGCAAGCCCTTTTGAAACAAGTCAATTTCAGACAAGCGGAAAGGGAAAAAAGTCAATATCAGGATAGCAAAAGAAGGTTAGATTATGCTAAAATAGGTTCGCAAATTAGAAAAGGCTAACAACGTTAAATCTGTTTAATGCCTTCGCGTTTGCGCGTCCCTTCGGGAAGGCCCGTGGGGACGGGAAAGGAAGTTGCAATCATGATGAAGACGGGAATCATGCGGCTTGCGGTCATCTGCATGATGGCAATGATTCTACTGGCACAGTGCGTGCCTGCGATGGCGGAGGCGGATACCCGCTGGGCGGATGCCGCGGACGAAATCGACAAATTCCTCGACGCCGCGTTCGAGTCCTACCTGGACGGAGACGCTTCGAGCGCCTACGACAACGTCAGCAACGCCTACTTCCGGGTATACGAGACCACCGGCTTCGAGCGGCAGACCATGAGCTACATCTCCGGCAACCGCAAAAACGCCGTGGAGATGCAGTTTTCCAACTGCAAGGCGGCGGTGAAGAAGAGCAACGTCGAGCAGGACGTGAAGGTCTCCGTGCGCACGGCGCTGGCGAAACTGAAGGGCATGATCCGCGAGGATGGCAACAAGCTGGCGGCCATGCAGGGCGGCGCGAAGAGCGAGATGAAGTATTACCTGCGCGGCGAGCTCGTTTCCACCGATCCCTATCCGGAATACTCTGCGGACCCCAACGCTGCCCAGAAGTATGAGAACTGGTACGAGGCGGCGACGCTGGTGAAGGAGCTGCTGGATACCGCCTACATGGGGTATCTGGACAGGGATTTTCAGGCGGCGCAGGACAACCTCGAGACCGCCTACTACAGCGTCTATGAGGAATCCGGCCTCGGCCACAGGATCTACACGGATCTGTCCCTGGAGGACAGGCTGGCGATGGAGAAGCACTTTGCCAACCTGAACAGCCTCAACGCGAAGGGCGAGACCAAATACCAGAAGAACAAGTACCGCACCTCCACTGACTCGGCCAAGAATGCGATCCTGAAGCTGGCAAAGCGGATCGACGACAAGGAGGCCGAAGAGAAGGCGGCGGCTGCTGCCGAGGCGGGCGAGACCGAGGCGGTCGTGGAGGAACAGAAGCAGAGCGATCCGAGGCTGCTCACCTTCCTGGGCGCCTTCGGCATCATCGTGCGTGAGGGGCTGGAGGCCATACTGGTCATCGCCGCCATCATCGCCTACCTCACCAAGAGCGGCAACGGCCGCAGCCTCAAGAACGTCTACATCGGCGCCGTGGCGGGCATCGCCGCCAGCTTTGCCGCCGCCGCCGTGCTGGCCTGGGCCAAGGGCGCATTCGCGAGCGCGGGTCTTGCGCAGGAGATCATCGAGGGCATCACGGCCCTGATCGCCGTGTGCGTGCTGTTCTACGTATCCAACTGGATGATCTCCAAGGCGGAGGCGGCCAGCTGGAGCCGCTACATCGACGGCAAGGTGCAGACCTCCGTGGAGCAGGGCAGCGCGTTTGCGCTGGCGTTTACCGCCTTCCTGTCCGTGTTCCGCGAGGGCGCCGAGGTGGTGCTGTTCTACCAGCCGATGCTCTCCGAGGGCAACGCCGGCATGGTCTGGGCGGGCTTCGGCACGGGCTGCGTGGTGCTGGTGTTCGTCTATCTCGCCATCACCAAGCTTTCGATCCGGCTGCCCATCAAGGTGTTCTTCACGGCGACGTCGATCCTGATGGCGATCATGTGCGTGTCCTTCCTGGGCAGCGGCATCAAGGAGCTTGCGGAAGGCAATGTCTTCGATCTTTCGCTGCGGGTGCCGGGCATTCCGGAGAACGACGTCATTCAGGTGTTTGGCATCTATCCCTATCTGGAGACCCTGCTGCCGCAGCTGGTCCTGTCCATCGTGCTGCTGGTCACCTTCCTGGTGGCGCACTTCCGGGGCAAGATGGACGCGCTGAAGGCGCAGTACGAGTCCCGTTGACAACTATGATCCCGATGCGGCTTTGCCCCGCGTAAGCCCGCTTTGGTGATACAACAAAGTGAATGTTTGATTTAGGAGGATTGAATCATGAAGAAGTTTCTTGCACTGCTGCTGGCTGTTATGATGCTGAGCGTTTCCGCGTTTGCCCTTGCCGAGGAAGAGGCTGGTTTTGACGAGTTTGAGCTTGGCGTGGAAGGCGAACAGGAAGTGGACTTCATGACGATGGCGATGGTGTACTTCCAGCCCGTGGACATGGCGCCCGCGGATCAGGCGGCCTCCAAGGAGGACTCCGACCTGCACATCGAAGTGGACCTGACCGCCAATGAGAATCCCTATTCCTTCCCGGTGGACGGCTGGGTGCCCTACATGAGCATCGACTTCACCATCAAGGATGCCGACGGCAACGAGATCACCAGTGGCTCCATGATGCCCATGGCCGCCTCCGATGGCCCGCACTACGGCAACAACATCGCGCTGCCCGAGGGCGAAGGCTATTCCATCACCCTGTCCATCAAGAGCCCTGCTGAGAACGGCTATCTGCTGCACGTGGACGACGAGACCGGCGTTGAGGCCGACGAGTTCTGGACCGAGCCGCTGACCGCCACCTGGACCGGCTGGGACTTCGTGAAGCAGTGGTAATCCATGTGCTCTGAACCATACCAGCGCGGGGCGCCCGCGCAAAAATAACAAAACAGCTGCTGCTGCTGGTGCGCGATCCGCGGGGGACGCGCATCAGCAGTGTGCGCGTTCGAGGAACGCGCTTCGGGGAGGCATGAGCTTTGCTGAAATATCTCTGGACGGTGTCCCAGGATCTCTTCGCCCTGGTGACCCTGACGACCTGGATGCACGCGCTGCTGGGAAGGCTGTACGGACGGTTCGGACGCCGCTTCCACGCGGCGGGCATCGGCATCGGCGTCGCGGCATCCGCGGCGCTGGCGGTAGTCAAGGGGAATACGAACAAGATCATCTCGAGTCACTGGAACCACTATATCTTTGGATTTCTCTTCGGGTTTGGGCTGGCATTTGTCATACTCTGCCTGATCTTCGGAAGGCGTGAAGACCGCCGGCCCGGCTTCGCAGGCGACCTGGTCTGCCTGGCGGGCACCGGCTTTTCGGCGGTGCACATCTTTCTACAGCTGCCGGGCGTCATGCTCTATCCGTTCAACTTCAATACGATGGGGCAGGGCTACCTGTCCTCCTACTACATGGTCCGCATGGCAGGCTGGCTGCTGGCGTTGATATTGCTGTTGGTCTACTCGCGCACGCTGTACCTCTGCGCTTTGCATATCAAACCCGTCGGTGCGGTTTCCGGCCTCCTGTGCGCCGGGACGCTGGTCAACATCTTCTATGGCGGCGGGCGGTTTTTTGCGCCCTGGGTGACCCGGGCCAAGTGGCTGCGCTGGCCCATGGCCTATTCCAAGGAGAAGCATCGCCTGGTCGGAAGCTGGCTGATCCTCACGGTGAACCACTCCATGCTGTTCATCTGGCTGGTGTTCCTGCTGGCGGCGGCCAGCCTCGTGATCTGCTTTGTGCAGAACACGCGCGTCACCGAGCCTTGGGACAACCCCGCCCAGCATCGAAAGCTCAGGGCCAGGAACCGCGGCTTCCGCCGCATGGCCTGTACCGCCCTGGCGACGGTCGCGCTGTTCACGGTGCTCCTGACGGCCGTGTAGGGCTATGATACCCGCGTGATTGAGCTGTCCGCGCCCGAGACCTACACCGTGTACGGCGACAGGATTCTCATTCCGATGGAGACGGTCAACGACTTCCACCTGCACCGCTTTGAGTACAAGACTGAAAACGATGTCAACGTGCGATGGATCGTAGTGCGCAAGCCAAACTCCGCCAGCTACGGCGTCGGCCTGGACGCCTGCGAGGTCTGCGGAAACGCGGGCTACTACGAGCGCAACGGCCAGGTGGTCTGCAAGCGCTGCGACGTGGTGATGAATATCAACACCATCGGCTTCAAAGGCGGCTGCAATCCCATCCCTAGCACCTACGAGTTGGACAGCGGCAACCTGGTCCTCCACCTGTCGGAGATCGAGGCCGGAGAGCGGGAATTCAAGTGAGAAAGGAGCAGTAGGAAATGCTGTTCAGAATGATTCGCGGCGTGCTGTTCCACCAAAAGAGCAAGATGCTGCTGATCGCCGTCACCATCGCCCTGGGCGCATCCCTGGCCACAGGCATGCTGAACGTGGTGATGAACGTCGAGGACAAGGTCAACAAGGAGCTGAAGAGCTACGGCGCCAACATCACCGTCAAGCCCAAGGACGCCTCCCTGCTGTCGGACATCTACGACGTGGGCGAGGGCGAAGCCCTGAACGCGGCGTACCTTCGGGAGGATGAGCTGGGCAAGCTCAAGACCATCTTCTGGGCCTTCAACATCGTGGACTTCACGCCCTTCCTGGACACCTGGGCGACGCTGCCGGACGGCACGGATGCCAGGGTGGTGGGCACGTGGTTCAACCACCATCTGTCGCTGCCCACCGGCGAGGAGCTGGATGCCGGCGTCATCGGCATGCGCTCCTGGTGGGAGGTGACCGACGGACGGTGGCAGAACGAGGCGGAAGAAAACGCCGCGGGCGAGATCATGGTCGGCACGGCGCTCGCGCAGGAAAAGCGCTGGACCGTGGGCGAAACGGTGACGCTCACCGGCAGCCACGACACCTGCGACGCCGTGATCGTCGGCATCTACGATGCCGGCGGCGATGAGGACGGCCAGATCTTCGCGACGCTGGACACCGTGCAGCGCCTCACGGACCGCGAGGGCAAGGTGGCCTCCATCGAGGTCTCCGCCCTGACGACGCCGGACAACGACCTGGCGCGCCGTGCCGCGCGCAATCCCCCGGCGCTGACCAGCCGCGACTATGAGACCTGGTATTGCACGGCTTATGTCAGCGCCATCTGCTATCAGATCCAGGAGGTCATCACCGGTTCGGTGGCCAGCGCCGTCCGCCAGGTGGCGGAGAGCGAGTGCACCATCCTCGACAAGACCAAGCTGCTGATGATCCTCATCACTGCGCTGAGCCTGCTGGGCTCTGCCCTGGGCATCTCCAACCTGGTGACGGCATCCGTCATGGAGCGCGCCCAGGAGATCGGCTTGTTGAAGGCCATCGGCGCCAAGGATCGCTCCATCACCGGCGTGGTGATGACGGAGATCCTGATCACCGCGCTGGTGGGCTTTGCGGCGGGCTACGGCATGGGCTTTGGCTTTGCGCAGCTCATCGGTCGCAGCGTGTTCGGATCCTCCATTGAAATGGATACCCGCGTGATCCCCATCGTGGCGGGCCTGATCGCACTGGTGACCATCGTCGGCAGCCTGCCTGCCATTCGCATGGTGCTGCGGCTGCGGCCTGCCGAAGTGCTGCATGGCGGTCACTGAGGGAGGGAATGACGACATGACAAAGAGAAGAATGTTTCTCCGTATGATCACCGCGTCTCTGCTTCGGAGGCGCTCCCGCATGCTGATTGCGCTGCTGTCGATCGGCATCGGCGCCACCATCCTGGCGGGCATGGTGACGATTTACTACGACGTGCCACGCCAGATGCGCGCGCAGATGCGCTCCTATGGCGCGAACATGCTGTTGATGCCGGCGGACGGGGAGACGCTGGACAGCCCAAAGCTCGAGGGCGTGTTGGCACAGTTTCCCGAGGATGCGTTGGTGGGCGCCGCGCCCTACCGCTACGTGCGGCTGGACATGACCTCGCGCCAGCAGTCCTTCACCACGGCGGGCACCGACTTTGCGCAGGTGCTCAGGACCAGCCCTTACTTCAGCGTGGAGGGACGGTATCCCGAATCATCGCGCGAGGTGCTGGTGGGCAAGGAGATCGCGGATATCATCGGCGTCCGGGAGGGCTCCACGATGGAGCTGACCTGGCAGCCCACGGAGACTCGGCCTGCGGGCGACGCCTCCGAGGACTGGGTTCCAGGCGCGACGCTGACGGGCAGCGCCGAGGGTTGGAGCGGCGCGAAAATCTCCGTGACCGCCACGCTGGACGACGAAGCGCGGATCGAATCCCTGGAGATCGACGCCTCGACCCAGACCGAGGAGTTCGGCGGCCGGACGCAGACCGAACCGGAATTTGCCGCCCAGTTCATCGGCAAGCGGCTTCCGCTGACGCTGGGGGAGGACGTCGATGCGCTCTCCGGTGCGACCGTCACCTCCACCGCCGTGGTCGAGGCGCTGAACGGCGCGCGCCAGGCGGCCCAATCCGCCCAGCCCAACACCATGAAGTACACGGTCACTGGAATACTGGTCACCGGCGGTGAGGAAGAGGGCTATGTGTTCATGTCCCTGGAGGACATGCAGGCGCTCACCGGAGAGGACAGGCTGGACGTGGCGGAGCTGAGCGTCTCCGCGGACGCGGAGCAGCTGAACGCCCTTGCAGAGGCCGTCGCCGAGAACAACGAGGGCGTGACCGCGCGCCTCGTGAAGCGCGTCACCAAGTCTGAGACCGCGGTGCTGGGCAAGCTGCAGGCGCTGGTCTTTCTGGTCACTGTCGTGGTGCTTTTGCTGACGATGATCTGCGTCTCCACCACGATGATGGCGGTGGTCTCGGAGCGCCGCCGGGAAATCGGCCTGCGCAAGGCGCTGGGCGCCTCCGACAATTCCATCCGCGGCGAATTCCTGGGCGAGGGCATGTTCCTGGGGCTGCTGGGCGGCGTGCTCGGCGCGGTGCTGGGCTTCGCGTTTGCCCAGGTGGTCAGCGTCAACGTGTTCAATTCGTCCATCACCTTCCAGCCGTTGCTGCTGCCCGTCACGGTGATCGTCTCCATGGCCATCGCCGCGGTCAGCTGCCTGGCGCCCATCAAGCGCGCGGTCGCCATCGATCCCGCTCTGGTATTGAAAGGAGAATGACAATGAGTCTTCTGGAATTGAAGAATATCTCCAAAATCTATGGCGAGCTCAAGGCCCTGGACAACGTGAGCCTGCACGTGGACAAGGGGGAGTGGGTGGCCATCATGGGGCCCTCCGGCTCCGGCA
>JAFWBZ010000318.1 GCA_017537105.1 Clostridia bacterium
CGTAGCCGCCCACGCCGCCCACGCCGAACACCGCCACGCGGGCCTGCGCGAGCCGGTCCATGGCGTCCTCGCCCAGCAGCATCGCCGTCCGGCCGAACTGTTCCTTCATGCCCGCCGCACCTCCGTCACTCCATGCCGGTCACCGTCACGCCCTCGAGGCGCGTCACCGCGGGGATCCGCCAGCAGTCGTACTGCCGCAGCTCCCTGGACATGCGCATGCAACGGGCCAGCGCACCCATGTTGCCGCTGATCGATCCGCCGGAAACCGGCGTGACCTTCTCCCCGTCGTGCCAGTAGGCCAGCCGGATCTCGCCGGCGATGTCGCCGTTGAAGGGATCCACCTGGAAGTCGGAGAACTCCACCGCCTCCAGGAAGCGCCCGTTGCGCAGCGCCTCCGGGGTCGCCGTGCCGCCCGTCACCTCGAGGTTGCCTTCGATGAAACTCTCCTCCAGGTGCAAGTACTGGCTGAACTGGCGGCTGCCCAGGTAGCGGCGCGCCACGCCGTCCTCGATCAGGGTCACGTCCCGGATCGGCGCGCCCTCGGCGTCGTACTCGGCGTTTTCCGAGGAGTTGGGCAGGTGCTTCAGCGCCCGCAGCGTCACGCGGTCGCCCTCGGCGTCCGGCACCACGGGCCGGCCGATCTCCCAGTCGGAATAGCCGAACACCCGGAAGCCCGCGCCCATGCGCGTGGAAAACCAGCCGTACAGCTCCTTGGCCGCCTCGCTGGAGAACACCACGGCCGCGCTGCCCAGGTTCGGCGTGGGCCGGGCGATCAGCTTGTCCCGGCCGCAGCGCAGGGTCTCCGCGATGTCCCGGGCCAGGCCCTCCCTGTCGCAGGCGCCGGACCGATACATGCGGTACAGCTCGATCTCGCGTCCGTCGCGCCGGGCGTTCACCACCACCTCCGCCATGGAGTACGGGTAGACGCTGGTGACGTCGATGCCCTCGCTGTTCAAAAACCGGCGGCGCACGCCGCTCACGAACAGCTCCCAGCTGTTGATGTCCTCGCTCTCCGTCTCCGGCACGCCGCGAACCGCCTCGAGGAAGTCCCGGGCGATGGGCATGGGGTCCACGTCCTCGCCGGGCGCCGCCGCCGCTCCGGAGGGCGTGTTCAGCGTGTAGTACGGGTTCTTCACGTAGGAGGCGTTCTCCAGCAGCCGCGCGAGCTCCCGCCGGGCCTCGTCCCCGGAGGCCGTCGGCGCGATCTCCCCCGCCGCCGAGCCCAAAAACTGCCCGTCCGGGCTCTTCCTGTACAGCTTCACGCGGATGTGCTCCGTCAGCTTCGCGCGGTTCTGGTCGAGCCTGCGGCGGATGAAGTAGAATTCCCAGCCCTGCTCGCGCACGTCGGTCAGCTCCCACGCGTCCGCGCCGGAAGCCTTCAGCAGCTCCACAATGTTCTCCACGGTCATCCCAGTCTCGCCCTCGCTTTCAGGTATGGGCCGCCGTCGGCGACCTTCACCCACTCCTTGTAGCCCTTGCCGCAGCCGCCGGTGCCGAACACCTCGCGGTCGCCGCTGACCATGCTCACCGAGCCCAGCAGGTCCGGCACGTAGCCGGTCAGCACCACCGGCGCGACGACCCTTCCGGTCAGCCTGCCGTTCAGGATCTCATAGCCCTTCTCCACGATGCACTGGATGCCCCAGTGCTTGGGATCCTCCATGCCGCTGGAGATCCCCTTGAGCAGGTATCCCCTTTCGATGGAGGCGATCATGTCCTCCAGCCGGTCGTCGCCGGAATCGAAGACCGTGTTGGTCATACGGGTGTAGACCTTGTGCTCGTAGTTCTCGCGCTTGCCGTTGCCCGTGGGGGCGACACCCAGCCGCTGCGCGCTCAGCGCGTCGCAGATGCCGGTTTTCAGGATGCCGCGCTCGATCTCCACCACGTCCCCCGCCGGAGTGCCCTCGTCGTCGAAGGCGTAGGAGGTGACGTCCACGGCGCACAGCGCGCCCTCGTGCATCGTCACGCTGTCGCTGCCCACGCGCCGGCCCAGGTAGTCCGCGCCCAGCGCCCGGCCCTTGACAAACATGTCCATCTCGACGCCGTGGCCGAAGGCCTCGTGGGCGATCAGCCCGGACACGTCCGGCGCGGTGATGATGTCATACTCCCCCGGCTCCACCCGGGTGGCCGACAGCAGCTCCTCCGCCGAGTCCAGCGCCTCGTCCAGCTTTTGCGCCAGCCCGTCGAACAGCTCCGCGCCGCCGCGGCCGGACAGCCCCTCGTAGGCCATCTCGTTGCGCCCGTTCCGGGTGACATCCACCGTCACGGTGCCCTCGGAGTACACGTAGCTCTGCCGCAGGTCACGGTGCTCCGTCAGGAACAGCTTGTTGATGTGGGTGCTCTGGGCGGTGACCGAGCAGTCCAGCACCGAACCCTCGCCCAGCCGGGCCTCGCCCGCGGCCACGCCCCGGTCGGAGAGGGCCGTCAGACGGTCGATCAGCGCGGCCATGTCCTCGTCCTCGGGCAGACGGCCGGTCTCCATCTCCGCAACCACCGCCTCAGGCGCATCCGCCAGCGCGGCGGTGGCGTAGGGTTCCACGCCCACGTCGCGCAGCAGCGCCAACTGGCGGTCCAGCACCGCCGCCAGCCGGTCCGCCTCGGCGCGGGGATCGCCGGGATCAAAGTCATTGAACGCCGCCTCGCTGTACAGCCCGTCCCGGTGCACCCGGACGACGCAGCCGCGTTCGGTGGTCATGGTCTCGTCGGCCACGGACTTGGCGTGCTGCGAGATGCGCACGCGCCAACCCTTGGAATCCGTCGCCAGCACACTGACATAGTCATAGCGCTCGCGCAGCCGCGCGGCCAGGGCCTTCAGCCCTTCGGCCCGATCGGCCAGATAGCCGGAAAATGGTGCCTTCATGCTCTTCTCCTCGTACTGAATAGGATGGATTCGATTCCCCGGGCGCGCCGCTCACAGCACGTTCTTGCCGTAGTCGAACTCGCCCTTCTCCTTGGTCTGCTCGTCGATGGTGTACTGCCCGCGCTCCAGCGCCACGATGCCGGTGCGCACCAGCTCCAGGATGCCGAATTCCCCCAGCAGGTTCTGGATGGCCTCGGCCTTGCTCTCGTCGCCGATCACGGCGATGGTCAGCGAGCCGGTGGACACGTCGATAATGGACGAGCGGAACACGTTCGCAATCTGGATGATCTCGTTGCGCGCCTCGTGGGTGGGCGCAGACACCTTGATCAGCACCAGCTCGCGGCGGATGGACCGCTCGGGCGGCAGCCGCTTGACGGAGTGCACGCAGATCAGCTTGCGCAGCTGCATGCGGATGAGCCGCGCCTGCCGGTCGTCCGCCAACACCTCAATGGTGATGCGGGACACGGCGGGATCGTGGGTGGTGCCCACCGCCAGCGATTCGATGTTGTAGCCCTTGCCGGAGAACAGCCGCGCCACGCGGGACAGCACGCCCGCCTCGTTGTCCACCAGCACCGCCAGGGTATGCCTTGTCACTTCACTCATCGCCATACCCTCCTCAGTCGATCATGAACTCGGTGATGTCGCTGCCGCCGCCCACCATGGGGCGCACCATCTCGTCGATGTCGATGGCGCAGTCGATCACGCAGCCGTGGCCGCAGGCGATGGCCTCCTGGAGCGCCTGCTCGAAGTCCTCCAGCCGGGTCACCCGGCGGCCGGCGAGCCCGTAGGCCTCCGCCACCCTGGCGAAGTCCGGCCCCCGGTCCAGCGTGGTCTGGGAGTGGCGGCCGCCGCAGGTCAGGGTCTGCCACTGGCGCACCATGCCCAGCGCGCCGTTGTTGAACACGACCGTGATCACGGGCAGGTCGTAGTACTGCACCGTGGAAAGCTCGTTCAGGTTCATGCGGAAGCTGCCGTCGCCGGCGAGGTGGATCACCAGCTTGTCCGGCCGCCCGACCTGCGCGCCGATGGCCGCGCCGAGTCCGAAGCCCATCGTGCCGAAGCCGCCGGAGGTGACCAGCTGGCCGGAGTACTCGAAGTGCAGGTGCTGTATGGCCCACATCTGATGCTGACCCACGTCAGTGGCGAAGATGGAGTCCCGGGGCGCGATGCGCGCGATAGCGTCCAGCAGCTGCACCGGCGTCATGCGGTCCCCGGCCTCGTCGTACTCGGTCTGGGTCTTGAAGGAGAACACGTAGTCCTTCCAGGCATCGTGCCGGAGCTGCGGCAGGCGCTCGTTGAGCAGCTGCAGCACCCTGCGCGCATCGCCGATGATGTGGTGGACCGTTTCCACGTTCTTGTTGATCTCCGAGCGGTCGATGTCGATCTGGACCACCTTCGCGTTCTTGGCGAAGCTCGCGGGGTTCAGCGCCACGCGGTCGGAGAACCGGCAGCCCACGGCGATCAGCAGATCGCAGGCGTCCACGGCCATGTTGCTGGCCTGGCTGCCGTGCATGCCCACGAGACCCGTGGCCAGCCTGTTCAGGCCCCGGAAGCCGCCCGCGCCCATCACGGTGATGCCCACCGGGGCGTCGATGCGGTTCGCCAGCTCCTCGAACTCCCAGTCCGCGCGGGCGCGCACCACGCCGCCGCCGCAGATCAAAAGCGGCTTCTCCGACGCCCGGATCATCTCCACCAGCTTGTCGATATCCCGGTAGTCCGGCTCGGGGGCCTTGAAGTCCTGGGAGGAGCGCTTCATCAGCTGGGCCAGGTGGCCGCGCATGCCGTGCTTCTGGCGGCTGACGGGCTCGAACTCCGCGGTCTCCGTGGTCACATTCTTGGGAATGTCGATCAGCACCGGGCCGGGCCGGCCGGAGCGCGCGATGGCGAAGGCCTCGCGCACGGTGTCCGCCAGGTCCTCGATGGACCGCACCAGGTAGTTGCACTTGGTGATCGGCATGGTGATGCCGGTGATGTCGACCTCCTGGAAGGAGTCCTTGCCCAGCAGCGGCAGCTCCACGTTGCAGGTGATGCACACCACCGGGGACGAATCCATGTACGCCGTGGCGATGCCCGTCACCAGGTTGGTGGCGCCTGGGCCGGAGGTGGCAAAGCACACGCCCACCCCGCCGGTGGCGCGGGCATAGCCGTCCGCGGCGTGACACGCGCCCTGCTCGTGGGCGGTCAGGTAGTGCCGGATGCCGGGGTAGTTCAGCAGCTCGTCGTACACGTTCAGGATCGTGCCGCCGGGATAGCCGAAGATCACATCGACCCCCTGCTCCACCAGGCACTCCATCAGAATCTTCGCGCCGGTCATCTGCATAGCCATTCCTCCCGTGGATTGCTCTTTTCCTCGCCGGAAGCGCCGTCAGCGCTCCAGCGCCAGCCTCAGCTTGTTCAACGCCCAGGACGCGGCCAGCGTGCGGATGAAGTCCCGCTCGCCCCGGAAGTGACATTCCTCGACCTCCGTGCCCGCCGCGCCCGCCACGGCGATGTACACCGTGCCCACGGGCGTGCCGTCCGCGCCGCCGTCCGGCCCGGCATAGCCGGTGGTGGCGACGCCCCAGTCCGCATCGCTGATGCGCCGGACGCCCTCCGCCATCTCCCGGGCGCACCGCTCGCTCACGGCGGTGAACCGGTCCAGGGTCTCCTGCCGCACGCCCAGCACCCGGCGCTTGGCCCCGTCGGCGTAGGTCACGTGGGCCTCGTCCAGCACGTTGCTGGCTCCGGGAATGCCCACCAGCCGCGCGGCCACCAGGCCGCCGGTCAGGCTCTCCGCGACGCTCACCCGCTCGCCCCTGGCCCGGAGCCGCTCCACGACCACGTTCTCCACGCTGTTGTCGGCGCCGGTCCCGTAGATGGCGCTCCCCAGCCGCCTGCGCAGCTCGGCCTCCAGCGGCGCGAGCATCGATGCGGCCTCCGCGGCGTCCTTCGCCCGGGCCGTCGCCCGCACCATCACCTCGCCGGGGCCGCAGTACAGGGCCAGGGAGGGATTGCCGCTGTGGAACAGGTCCTTCAGCATCGTCTCCAGCCGGGATTCGCCGATGCCGAACACCCGGAAAAACCGGGATTCGAGGTGCGCGCCGCTGCGCCGGGCCAGGTATGGCGCCAGCGCCCGGTCGAACATGTCCTTCAGCTCCCAGGGCGGCCCGGGCAGCACGGCAACGGCCTTGCCCTCCGCCTCCACGATGCAGCCTGGCGCGGTGCCGATCCGGTTGGGCAGCACGACGGCGCCCCGGGGGAAATACGCCTGCTTGCGGTTGTTCTCCGCCATCGGATGCCCCACTCGGCGCATGAACGCCTCGATGTGCGCGAGGCTGGCCTCGTCCAGTACCATGTCGAGGCCGAAGAACTCCCCCACCATCTCCTTGGTCAGGTCGTCCTCGGTGGGCCCGAGGCCGCCGGTGGCGATCACGATGTCGGCCCGGGCGAGCGCTTCGCCCAGCGCCGCCTTCACCCGGGCGGGATTGTCGCCCACGGTGGTCTGGCGATACAGCGTCACGCCCAGCTCCTGGAGCCGGCGCGAGAGATACTGCGCGTCCGTATTGGCGATCTGCCCCATCAGCAGCTCCGTGCCCACGGACAGGATTTCTGCGATCATGTGCGCCTCCTGAAAAGCGGCTCCCCGCGCGATGGCGGGCGTCGCGGTAATCAGAACATCTCCAGCGGCTGGAGCCGGAAGTTGCCCCAGAGGCGCTCCTCCCAGTAAAAGCCCGCGTTCAGCGCCGGATCGTCGGTCACCACGAAGCGGCTGACGTCCTCCAGCGTGTCGTAGTAGTTGGTCTTGCCCCGGGGATTGCCCGAGACGATGGAGATCTTGATGATGTACTCGCCCGGCGCGAGGCCGTCCAGCGGGAATCGGATCCTGCGCTCGAAGACCTCCTCCGCCTTCACCTCGAAGGGCTCGGTCTGGGTCATGGCGATGGGCGTCGCCATGCTGTTCTTCAAAATCAGCCGGATGCGCAGACGCGGGTCCGGCAGGTGCGCGATGCACTTGAGCCGAAACTCCATCGTCGAATCCATCTCGTATTCCAGCGCCTGAGTGTTCAAAAATTCGATTTCCAGCATGCGCATGGTGTCGCCGCGCCGCTTGGGATGCGGCAGCACGTCCAGGTTCTGGTGGATGCTGCGCACACCGCTGCCGCCGTAGAGCTCGATGGCGCGCTCCACCGTGCCGTCGTACTTTAGCTGGCCGCGGTCCAGGAACAGGCCCCGGTTGCACAGCTGCGCCACGGTGCGCATGTTGTGGCTCACGTACAGCACCGCCCGGCCCTCCCGGGCGATCTCCGACATCTTCGCCAGGCACTTCTGCTGGTAGGCGATGTCGCCCACCGCCAGCACCTCGTCGCAGATCATCACGTCCGGGTCCAGGTGCGCCGCCACGGCGAAGGCCAGCTTCACGTACATGCCGGAGGAATAGCGCTTCACCGGCGTGTCGATGAACTGCTCGATCTCGGAAAACTCGATGATCTCCTTGATCTTTCGCGTGGTCTCCGCCCGATTCATGCCCAGAATCGCGCCGTTCAGGTAGATGTTGTCGCGCCCGCTCAGCTCCTTGTGGAAGCCCGTGCCGATCTCCAGCAGGCTCGCCACGCGGCCGCGAATGCGGATTTCGCCCGTGGTGGGTGCGGTAATGCGGGAGATCAGCTTCAGCATCGTGGACTTGCCCGCGCCGTTTCGCCCGATCAGCGCCACCGCGTCGCCCCGGTCGACGTTGAAGCTCACGTTGTCCAGCGCCATGAATGACTCGTTGTGGGCGTAGTGCTCCATGCCGATCTTCGTGTTCGGGTCCTCCTTGCCGCGCACCCGCGCGAACCAGCTGGTCAGATCGCCGTGCAGCGTGCCGCCGCCGATCATCCCCAGCCGGTATTGTTTGGAGACACCCTCCACCTCAAGCAGTCTTTCAGCCATGATCGTATCCTTTCCGGTTCAGCAATGCAGATGGTCCGCCCCTCGGGGGCGGGACTTCGCGGGTCAGACCGTGTCCATGAACGTCTTCTCCGTGTGGGAAAACAGCAGCACGCCCAGCAGGAACACCAGCCCTGTCACGCCGATGGACAGCAGGTTGTAGCTGTAGGAGTAGACCTTCGTGCCCAGATAGGCCGCGCGGAACAGTTCGATGATGGGCGTGATGGGGTTGACCATGTAGAGCCCCAGCAGCCGGGGATATTTGTCGGCGATCAGCGAGGTGGCGTAGGTCACCGGCGTGCCGTACATCCACAGGTGCACGCCGAAGGTCACCAGCATCGCCAGGTCCCGGTACTTCGTGGTCAGCGCGGAGATGATGATGCCGAAGCCCAGGCCCAGCACGCCCAACTGCAACAGCATCAGCGGCGTCAGCGCGATCAGCCGCCAGTCGGGGTGAATCACCGGGTCGGGCCGGGTGGCGTACCAGACCACGGACACGACGAACAGCGCATACTGCACGAAGAAGTTGATGAGCTCCGTCAGCACCGTGGCGAAGGGCATGCACAGCCGCGGGAAATAGACCTTGCCGAAGACATCGCGATTGGTGATGAAGGTGTTCGAGGTGACGGTCAGGCAGTTGGCGAAGTAGTGCCAGCAGATGTTGCCACCCATGTAGAACAGGAATTTCGGCATGCCGTCCGTGGGCAGCCCGGCGATGTTGCCGAACACCACCGTGAACACCAGCGTGGTCAGAAGCGGCTGGATGACGACCCACGCCGGCCCCAGGATGGTCTGCTTGTACAGCACCGTGAAGTTGCGCTTGACCAGCAGCAAAATCAGGTCCCTGTACCGGACCAGTTCCTTCAGATCTATGTCAAACCAGCCGTGCCGGGGCCGGATGACCGTGTCCCAGCCTGCGCCGTTTCGGGTTTTGTCCATGTGCGTATCCTCCCATTGACGGCGTAAACCCGTCCATTTTTATTGTAGCATGGTCCCTATCCGCGCGCAAGGGAATTAACGGAAAAATCAAAGCGTCCGCATCTCTGCGAACGCTTTGATCGTCGTATCTCCTATCGCTCACGCCCTGGCGCGCTTCCTCGTCGCGGTGATCCGGCGGAACCACTTCCAGCGCCCGCGCAACGCGCGAACGATCAGCCGGGCGCACTCGGCGCTCACGATGCCGATCAGTGCGCCCGCCAGCACGTCGGTGGGATAGTGCACGCCCACGTACAGCCGGGACAGGGCGATGAGCACCGCCAACAGCAGCGTCGGCACGCCGTAGCGCTTCTTCGCCATGCGGAAGATCACCCAGGCGCAGGCAAAGGAATTGGTGGAATGCCCCGAGGGGAAGGAGAAGTCGTGCTGCTTCTCGATGATGAGCTCCAGGTCGTTGAAGAAGTCGTAGGGGCGGATGCGGGCAGCCCAGTTCTTGATGACGACGTTGGTGATCACCAGGCCGAACACCATGGAGATGAGGCATGCCACGCCGATGCGCCGCGTCCTGCGGAAGGCGATCAGCACGAGGGTCAGCAGGATCCAGAAGATCCCCTTGTCGCCGAGGTGGGTGATGAACGTCACCGCCGGCGTGGCCGCCGCGGAGCGCAGGCTTTCCTGAATCCAGAGCAGTATGGAGTGGTCAAAGGCATTGATTGCAGCCATGGGAACCTCCCGTCAGCGTCTTTCGTATTTTTCAAACAGCTTCATGGCCTCCGCCTGGGAGCACATGCCCTCGGTGGCGCCCGCGGCGCTCAGAGACGCCGCGGCGGAGGCGATGCCCAGGTCAATGGCCCGCTCCAGCGTCCAGCCCTTTTCCGCGCCGTACAGCACGCCCGCGCAGAACGCGTCGCCCGCGCCGACGGAGCCCTTGATGTAGCCCTCCGGCAGCACCAGGCTGCCCATCCGCACGAAGCGACCCTGCTCGTCCAGGCCGAAGCCGCCCTCCGGGCAGTGGATGACCGCCCAGGTGGAGACGCCCATGTCCTTCATGGCCTGCAGCGCCGCCGGCAGGTTCGCCTCGATCAGCTCGCCCGCTTCGCCGCGCAGCTTGACGCCGGTGGTCATCTCGGCCTCGTATTCGTTGATGATGCAGTAGTCGGTGTACTTCATCGCCGGGGGCACCAGCCGGGCGAAACGGTCGCTGGCCTCGCTGACCACGTCGATGGAGGTCTTGAGCCCGTGGGCCTGCGCCGCGTGCAGAAGCCGCGCCATCTTCGAGCCGTACTCCGCGTCCGGCTGGTCCAGCGCGTTCAGCAGCAGGATGTAGCCGATGTGGAAGATGTTCGCCGTCACCTTGTCCCAGTCGATGTCCGCCTCGCTGAACAGCCCGTTCGCGCCGAGGTAGGTGAAGAACGTGCGCTGCTTGCTGCGCATGTCCGACATCACCAGCGTGAAGGCGGAGATGCCCTCCTGGATGATGCAGGAGGTATCGATGCCGTTGGCCACCATGGTCTTGAGGATCAGATCGCCCTCGGCGTCCGCGCCGATGCGGCCCATGGCGAACACGGGGAGCTCCGGGTCCAGCTTGGCCAGGTCCACCGCCACGTTACACACCGCGCCGCCGGTGGTGCGGGCGATGCCGTCGTGGATGTGCACCAGCTCGCCCTGGTTGGGCCAGCCCTCGGTGGGATAGGTGATGTCGACAATCATGTTGCCGGCGCAACAAATGCCCTTGCGCATGTCATTCACTCCTCAAACGCAATTTTCTTCCCTTTCTATTTTAGCACACTCACCGGGGAATGACAACCCCGGTTCAGTCCGTCGTCCAGGTGCGGAAGCCCATCGCCTGCGCCCACGCCTGCGTCGGCGTGTCCGCGCCGCAAACCACCACCTGCACCGGGCAGCCCGCGAAGGCGTCCGCCGCGATGTCGACGTCATCCGGCAGGATCAGCGCGCGGGCCGCGCTCCCGGCGAAGGCCCGGCTGCCGATGCTCTCGCAGCCCTCCGGCAATGCGATCAGCTCCGCCGGAGTGTTCGCAAACGCCTCGTCGTCGATCTCGATCAGCGCCGCCGGCAGTGCCAGCTCTGCGTACTCCAGCACCACGTGATTGGCATTCGCGCTTCGCGCGTACTGGAGTCCCTCGGAATAGGGATAAACCTCCAGCGTTCCGGTGACGCTCCGGAAGGCGTTGCTGCCGATCGAGGTCAGCGTATCCGGCAGCCGCACCGGGGCGGTCAGCCCGCTGCATCCCGCAAAGCTGTACACGCCCAGCGTCGTAAGCCCCTCCGGCAGCGCCAGCGGCCCCGCCCACTGCGATACATTCTGGAAGGCATAGTGCCCCACGCTCTCCAGCGTGCTCGGCAGGCTCACACTCGTGATCTTCGAACAACCATAGAACGCATAATTCCCGACGTGCGTGATCCCCTCGCCCAGTATCACCGTCTGCA
>JAFWBZ010000319.1 GCA_017537105.1 Clostridia bacterium
CATTCATCTGCGCACCGGCGAAACCGAGTCGGCGCTCGCCCCGGCGGACATCGCCGGGATCGCCCTCGAAGCGGGCCGCCTGCGGCTCGACGGCGGCGGGAACAGCGCCCAGGAGTGGACGTTGGATGGCCTGGCGCTGCGCACGCTGGCGCGCAGCGGCATCGATACGCTGGAACTGTGCAGCGGGGCGCTGACCGTCTCTCTTCGGACCTCGGATGCGCTCTCCGGCCCGGTCTACGCGGCGCTGCGGGCCAGGGGACAGACGGACAACACCTTTGCGTACACCGTCACGCTCGCGGGCGGCGAGACCCGGATCGAGGTCGCCGTCGGCGGGAACCGCTACGACGCCGTGGAATCCGGCGACGGGCTGGAGCTGACCGAATCCAATGACGGGGAGGCCGGAACATGAACCACATCGCGAAAATGCTGGCGCTGGCCTTGGTCGCGCTGTGCTGCGCCTTCCCCGCGCTGGCGCAGGTGACCGCAGACGGAACGGTGGAATGCGGCGTCAGCGCGCTGCAGACCGCCGCCGCGGGCGGCATGGTGGCAGAGGTCTGCGTGCAGCCCGGGGACCGCGTGCAAGTCGGAGATGCGGTGGCCACCCTCGCCACCACGCCTGTATATGCACCCTGCGACGGCACGGTGGAGGTCATCTTTGCCGAGGTGGGCGAGGACGCCGGCGCGGCCACCGACAAATACGGCGGCGCGCTGACTCTGATGCCCGAGAGCCGCTACACCATTTACGCCAGCGCCGAATACGCCTACGAGAGCGCGCGCACCTCCCGCATCGCCGCCGGGCAGACCGTGTACCTGAAGTGCACCGCCGACGGCACCCATCGCGGCACAGGCGTGATCACCGGGATTGACGGCGAGGTCTTCACCATAGAGGCCACCGGAGGCTCGTTTTACAACGGAGAGACCGTGTATGCGTACATGGAGGACGACTATGACGCCGCGGACCGCCTGGGCAAGGGCACCGTGGTGGCCTCCTCCGTCCTGGCGGTGGCCGGGGACGGCGACGTGGCCAAGCTGTACGTGCAGGAGGGCGACTTCGTCGAAAAGGGCCAGCTGCTGCTGGAGACGGTCGGCGCAATGCCGGAGGACATGGACGGAGAGGGCCTGACGCTGTCCGTCGAAACCGGCGGCTACGTCACCTCTGTCTATGCCGGGGCCAACGCCGCGCTCGAAGCGGGGGCACCGCTGCTGGCCGTGTGCCCCGAGGACGGACTGGTGGCGGCCGTGCAAGTCCACGAGTCGGACCTTTCGGGGGTCTCCGTCGGCGCCGGCGCGGCGCTGCGCTTTGCGCTGTCGGAGGAGACGCTCAGCCTCGACGGCATCGTCGAATCCATCGGCTATCTGCCTGGGACCGACGCCAGCGGAAATGTGGGCTACGAGGTGCGCATCGCCTTCGACGCCGATCCGCGCATCGTGCCCGGCATGAGCGTCACCGTGACCGTGGAGTGAATCCCCCGGCCAGGTGAAGAGGCGCGTTCCACAAAAATCGCAGGCACGTTCCGCAATAATCACGGAATGCGCCTCTTTTTCTTGCCTTTGGCGTGCATCTATGTTAAAATACACTTTGGTATCATGAGAAGAAGAGGGGTATTGTCAATGTCAACGCTGAAAAAGCTCACCACGGGAAAGGTGTGGTGCTTCGCGATCGGACAGTTCGGCTGGTCGGTGCTCGCCGCGCTGATCTCCAGCTGGCTGGTGCCCTACTATCAGCCCGATCTCGCCACCCAGCAGGCGGGTCAGCCCATACTGATCCCCCAGGGCCGTGTGGTGCTGGGCCTTCTGACGATTCTCGGCGCGATCACCGCCTTCGGGCGCATCTTCGACGCCGTCACCGATCCGGTCATCGCTTCGATGTCTGACCGCTGCAAGTCCAAGGCCGGGCGCCGCATACCGTTCATGCGCGCGGCGGCGATCCCCTTCGCGCTGGCCTGCATCCTCACCTTCTGGTCCCCGGTGAGCCATGAAAGCTGGCTGAACGCAGGCTTCCTGTTTTTGATGCTGATGCTGTTCTACCTGTTCATGACCATGTACTGCACGCCCTACAACGCGCTGATCCCGGAGCTGGGCGCCGACCAGAAGACCCGCATGGCCATCTCGACCTCCATCTCCTTCACCTACATCGCCGGCATGGCGGTGGCCTACGTGGCGCCGGTCATCTGGGGCATGCTGGAGCAGTCGATGCCCCGCGTGCTGGCCATCCGCATCACCTTCACGGTCATCGCGCTGATCGGCCTGGTCTGCATGTTCGTGCCGATATTCACAATCCGGGAGCGCGACTACATCGCCGTCGTCCCCAGCGAATCCACCGCCATGCGCTCGCTGGCCGCCACCTTCCGCAACCGGGACTTCCGCGTGTTCGTCGCCTCGGACATCGCCTATTTCCTGGGCATCACGATGTTCCAGACCGCGCTGCCCTTCTTCGTCACCTCTCTGCTGAAGCTGGATGAGAGCATGTCCACCGTGTACTTCGTGCTGATGACGGCGCTGTCCATGATCTTCTACGTGCCCATCAACAAACTGACGCCGAAGTTCGGAAAGAAGAAGCTGATCCTGTTCGCCTTCACGGTCTTCACGCTGAGCTTCGTCTACACCGCCTGCTTCGGCCAGAATCTGCCCATCCCGCCCGCCGTGCAGGGCTACATCCTGTGCGCGGTGGCCGCGCCCGCCATGGCGATCTTCGGCATCCTGCCCCAGGCCGTGGTGGCGGACATCGCCGAATACGACGCCCTGGAGACCCACGAGAACCGCAGCGGCATGTTCTACGCCGCGCGCACCTTCGCCTTCAAGATGGGCCAGTCCATCGCCATGCTGCTGGTGACCGCCTTCGCCACCATCGGTCAGGAGACGGGCCTGGGCTACCGCATCACCGCCATCGCGGCGGCCGCGGTGTGCGTGCTGGGCGGCGTGCTGTTCATGCTGTACAATGAAAAGAAGGTCTACGCGCGGATCATGAAATAGAAACCGCCGGATCGGATGCTTTCGAAAGGGTGGTGATTGTGTGGTGAATCCAGAGCGCCTGAACGCGGACGGGCTGGCGCTGTCCGAGCACTACGCGGAGACCATGGAGGAGGTCATCCTCCCCTACATCAACGCCCATCGGCGCGATTTCCACGTATCCGGGGATGGCGGAAAGCCGCTGTTTGCCTCGCGCTTCGACGCCGAAATGCCGAAGGGCACCGTGTTGATCGTCCACGGCTTCACGGAAAACTCCTACAAGTTCTCCGAGGTGGTCCACTCGCTGCTTCGGAACCATCTGAGCGTGATCACCTACGACCAGCGCGGCCACGGGCGCTCCTGGCGCGCGGAGGGGCTGGGCGATCCCTCGCTGACCCACGTGGACGATTTTCAGGAGTACGTGCGGGACCTGGACAGCGTCGTCGCCCAGGCCATGGCCGCCATGCCCCGGCCGCACCGCATCTTCTGCCACTCCATGGGCGGCGCCGTAACGGCGCTCTACCTGGAGTCCGTCGGCGACGACGTCGACTTCGATCGTGCCGCCATGTGCGCGCCCATGATCGCGCCGAACCTGAACAAGGTGCCCAAGCCCGCGGCGAGGCTCCTGTGCCGGACCGCCGAGGCGCTGGGGCGCGGGAAAAAGCGCATCTTCGCCTCCCGGCCCTACGGCGGCAAGGAGCGCTTCGAGGACTCCTGCGCCACGGGCGTCGCGCGCTTTCACTGGTATGAGGACCAGCGCGTCGACGATCCCATCCTGCAGAACAACGGCCCCACCTATGGCTGGACGCTGGAATCCATCGGCGTCACCATGAAGATCCTCGCGCCCGGCGCGCCGGAGCGCATCCGGACCCGGATCCAGCTGTCCACCGCGGGACTCGACGGCACCGTGATGCCCGGCCCGCAGAAGCAGTTCATCGACCGGGTGCGGGACGGCGAGCACATCGTCGTCGAGGGCTCGAAGCATGAGATCTACCGCTCCAGCGACGAGGTGCTGTTCCCCTGGTGGCACGGGGTGCTGGCCTTCCTGAAGGGCTGAGCCGGCGCGGTGCCGCAGAACAACCGATAACAAAAGGAACCCCGGACGCTTCCTGATGCAAGCGTCCGGGGTCTGTTTCTGCCTCGCGGCAAGGGTTGTGTCTGCGTCCGGGATCAGTAGGCCTCGTGGATCTCGATGTTGGCGTAGCGCTTGAGTCCCGTGCCAGCGGGAATCTGCTTGCCGATGATCACGTTTTCCTTCAGACCCAGCAGCGGGTCGTTCTTGCCCTTGATGGCCGCCTCCGTGAGCACGCGGGTGGTCTCCTGGAAGGAGGCTGCGGACAGGAACGATTCGGTGGCCAGGGCCGCCTTGGTGATGCCAAGCAGCGTGCGCTTGGCGGTGGCGGGGCGTCCGCCGGCCTCCAGCGTCTTGCGGTTGGCCTGGTCGAAGCGGAAGATGTCCACCAGCGCGCCGGGCAGCAGGTCGGTGTCGTTGGCCTCCTCGACCTTGACCTTGCGGAGCATCTGGCGCACGATGACTTCGATGTGCTTGTCCGCGATCTCCACGCCCTGGCTGCGATAGACGGACTGGACTTCCTTCACCAGGTAGTC
>JAFWBZ010000320.1 GCA_017537105.1 Clostridia bacterium
CGCCTCCTGCAGCGCCGCCTCGGCTGCGCGCGCGGCGGAGGCCGGGATGGGCGCGTAGTCGTACATCAGCTCCGCCTCCGCCTGCCGACGCATCGGCAGGGCCATCGGGGAGGGCGAATCCGCGTGGAACTCGCGCACGGCGATGCGCCCCGCGCGGATGCCGCGCAGGACCTCCGTGATCGCACGGATGTCCAGCGTATCCTCCAGACACTCCCGCAGCGTCTCCCGCATCAGCGGATGCTGTGGGTCGGCCACCGCCATTCCCAGGGCCTCCGCGCCTCGGATGCGCTGGATCCAGAGCGCCTGCCGCCTGCCGGATCGTGCGCCCATCATCAGGGAGCGGCCCGCGTTGTAGCGGAAGACCATCGAAAACAGCGGTGTGGCGGGCAGCATGGCGCGCAGAACCGGCTCCGCCGCCTCGGGATCGAGTCCCTGGAGCAGTCCTTCCGGGATGGCCCTTTTCCCGATGGCGAACAGGAGCGCGCCGTTGTCGTCGTCATAGGAGCGGACCTCGACGCCCATGGCGGACTCCGCCGCACGCTGCAGCAGCAGCGCCAGCGCGTCGTTGACCCGGCGGCCGAAGATCGAGTGTACCATCAGCTGATGCTCCCCGGCGTCGTCCGAAAAGTGCTCCAGCAGGATCGTGCGGTCATCCGGCAGGCAGCCTGTGGCCGCCAGCTGGTCGCGCAGGTGGCGAGCGGCGTTGCGGGCGGAGGCGGCGTCCATGTGCAGCGCATGAAGGGACGACTCCAGGTCGTCCGCCTCCTGAAGCCTGCGCAGCCACTCCCCGAAGCGCAGCGAAATGCCGTAGTCGCGCCCGGTCCCGTCGCCGCGCCAGAAGGGAGCCTGCGCGCCGCCGCCCGTGGAGGGGGACACGATGACGCGGTCCCGCGTCACCTCTTCGATGCGCCAGGCAAAGGCGCCCAGCAGGAATCGGTCGCCCACGCGTGCCTCGAACACGAATTCCTCGTCGAGCTCGCCGACCCGCGTGCCGTTTCGAAGCACGCAGGGATACAGCCCGCGGTCCGGGATGGTGCCGCCGGCAGAGAGCGCCAGCAGCCTTGTATAGGCATCGCCCAGCACCGTGCCGTGGATGCGGTCGTAGAGCAGGCGCGGACGCACGGGCTTGTCCTGGGCGTGCTCCCAGTCGCCGGAGAGCATCTCCAACAGCGCGGTCACATCGGCGCGGGACACTTCGCGGGTGGGCCAGGCGCGCCGGGCGACGGACAGGGCCTCATCCACGGTGTAGCCTCCGTCGGCGGCCATGGAGACGAGGTGCTGTGCCAGCACGTCCAGGCAGCCCCGGGGAGGATGGGCCGGCTCGATGCAGCCCTCCAGCGCCGCATCGGCGGTCAAACCGCACCACAGTCCATCGGAGGCCGTCTTGGGGAAGACGACCATCGCGCTGGTCCGGTCCGGGCGGTGTCCCGCGCGCCCCATGCGCTGCAGCGCGGCGGAAACCGTGAGGGGATTGCCGATTTGAAGCACCAGGTCCACCTCTCCGACATCGATGCCGAGTTCCATCGACGAGGTGGCGCAGAGCAGGCGAAGCCGTCCGCTGCGCAGCGCGGCCTCCGCCTCCTGCCGCTTTTCCCGGGAAATGCTTCCGTGATGGGTGAGCGCGAAGCCGTCCCCGGCGATCTCGTTGACCGCGGCGGCGAGCCGCTCCGCCTGTGCGCGCCCCTCCAGGAAGGCGATGACCGTTCGCCTGTCCGCGCACGCCTCCACCACGCGCTGCGCCAGCTCCGGCCAGATGGTGCCCTGGGGAAGGATGCGCATGTCCGGAAGCACGCCCTTGACGGAGATGTCCGAGCGCTTCTCGGCCTTGGGGGCGACGACGGCCACGTCCTCGCCCGGCGCGAGATAGTCCGCGGCCAGCGGCAGGGGCCGCAGGGTGGCCGAGAGGCCGATGCGCTGTACCGGCCGGGCACAGAGCGCGTCCAGCCGCGCGAGGGAGAGCATCAGGTGCGCGCCGCGCTTGGTGGAGATCAGCGCGTGCAGCTCGTCGAGGATGACGGCCTGCGCGGTGGAGAGCATCGCGCGGCCCTTGGCCGTGGTCAGCAGGATGTACAGCGATTCCGGCGTGGTGATCAGGATGTGTGGCGGCCGGCGCAGCATCTTCTGGCGCTCCGAGGCGGGCGTGTCGCCGGTGCGGACACCCACGCGGAGCGACGGACCATCGATGTCCACCAGCGGTCGGGTCAGGTTCTCGCGGATGTCGGAGGCGAGGGACTTGAGCGGAGACACGTAAATCAGGTGCACGCAGTCCATCAGCTCGCCCCGGGACGCCTGCGCCTTCAGCCGGTCGATGAAGACCAGAAAGGCCGCGAGCGTCTTGCCGGCGCCGGTGGGCGCGCTGACCAGCGCATGCCTCCCGGAGGCAATGGCGGACCAGGCCAGCTCCTGCACCGGAGTCGGCTCGCCCAGCGCGCTTTTGAACCAGCGCACGGTTTCCGGGGAGAAACGCTGTTCCATGGTGTGCCTCCTGATAATACGATTTCCATTTTCAAAACGGGCATAGTCGGGCGCGTTTTCCGCCCTGAGACCGCCTCGGCTCGGTCAACGCAGCGCTGCAGCGGCGCAGCGCTGCAAATCCTCGATTGGAACCGTCCAGGGACAGAGCCGCCCGTGCCCGGATCATGGATTCCGGCACGGGCGGCGGTCTTCGAATACGACGGCTCCAACTCTGCGGTCAAAAGAACGCCGGGTCAGCTTATCCCCGTAACGGGGGCAATCACGGCTCGCCGGTTGCGTCCGGCACAGCCACGATGCCGGGATTGGCCATCAGCGGATTCTTCAGGTAAATGCTTCCCGCCAGCGTGCTGGCCGCCGTGCCCTCGACGTAGAAGCGCACGGCATTGATGTCCTCCATGCCGCAGAGCGTGTTGACGATGCTGTAGACCAGCGCGCGCTCCTCGTCCGGCGTCAGCTGCTGGCAGGCGCGGTAAAAGCTCCCCGAGAGGTTGATGCGCGCCACATTTCCGGAAACCTGTATGCCGAGGACGTCCGCGGGATAGATGGAATCCGGCGCGGGAAAGCGCAGCGGCGCGTCGCCCTGATCCTTGCAGCTGAAGAGCACGGACAGCAGGCTTCTGGGGGAGAGGGCGCTGCGCATCGATACGGGGCGCTGCTCCGGCTGCAGCCGGAGGTCTCCGGTGGCCAGGTACAGCGTCGCGACGCTGCCCACCCGGTTTGAGAAATCGCTGCGCCGGATCATGCCGTCCTTGAAGGTCAGCAGGGTCTCGCCGATTTCGCAGACGGTGATGGGATCCTCCTCGACGAGGATGCGCACGGCGTCGATCTCAGGCAGGAAGGAGCACACGGTGAGCGCGACGGAGCCGGCCAACTCCCAGATCTCCAGCCCGGAGAATGCCAGGTAGTTGGCGAGCGTGGACGGGAAGTTCAGCGTGACCACGTGTTCGCCGGTGGAGAGCGTCTCCACCGTGGGTCCCGGATCGAGCAGTTCCACGCCGGCAGGGATGGAGGCCACGGCGCAGGATTCGTCCTGCGGCCCGGCCGTCAGCGCGTCGATCAGCACGCCGGCGATGTCGTCGCTTTCGAAGGTGACGTCCCGGAGCTCCGGGATGAGCCAGTCCTTTCCCTTCGTGGGGAAGTAGAGCACGGCGTGGCGCGTCACGGGCAGGCCGGAGCCGCTCAACAGGTGCTCATGCTCTGCCAGCAGCTGCGCGTAGGAGGCAGTGACGCTGGGGATCACCTCGGTCTGCACGCCAAGCGGAAGCTGGCCGAAGCTCTCGGACTGTCCGCCGATCAGCACGTTGACACCGCGCACGCCCTCTATGCCCAGCAGCGTGTTGCCAATGGCCGTGAGCTGCGCCAGCAGCTCCTGCTCGTTCTGCACGTTCCGGGCGTCGATGGAGAGGTTCACGGTGGCGATGCCGCAGCCAAACTCGCAGGACAGGAGGTGCGCGTCGCCGATGGAAGCCATCGATTCCTCCCCGCCCGTGGGGTTCAGCAGGGCCTTGACTGCCGCCTCGATGAGCGTCTCGCCCGAATCCGCGCGGATGCCCATGGCGACGGTGGAAAAGCCCGCGCCGTCGGACATGGGGTAATAGAGGGGAACGCTGGTCATCCGGGACGGAAGCCGCTCGCCCAGGAACATGTTCACGGGTTCTTCGGAGGGCTCCGGCAGGGCAAATTCGTCCGGAGAGTCCGTGCTTTGGCCGGGCACGCAGCCCGCCAGAAGCGTCGCGAGCGCGATCAGCATCGCCCAGGCGCGCAGGCGATTTGCCATGGTATCCCTCCGTTTCTGAAATGGTGTGGATTGCCGAAATACGGGCCGGGTCATTCCTCCGACTTCCGCGCGGCCAGCGGCAGCTGGATGGTGAAGGTGGTGCCCTTTCCCAGCGTGCTCTCCGGGACGATGGTGCCGCCGTGGGAGAGCAGGATCTGCTTCACGATGGACAGGCCCAGGCCGGTGCCGCCGGTCTCGCGGGAACGCGCCTTGTCGACGCGGTAGAAGCGGTCGAAGATGTGGGGCAGGTCCTCCGCGGGGATGCCGACGCCCGTGTCTGCGATGCGGATGACCGCCATCCGGCCCGAGCGGGACAGCGCGCAGTGCACCTCGCCGCCCCGGGGCGTGTACTTGATGGCGTTGTCGATGACATTGTAGATCACCTGCTGCAGCTTCAGCTGGTCTCCGGTGACGAACAGGGAATCCCGGGCGGAGCACTCCAGCTCGATGCCGTTTTCCCGCGCCAGCGGGGACAGGCGCTTGACCTGCTCCTGGAGCAGCGCGGAGAGGTCGACCTCCACCAGGTTCAGCTTCATGGCTCCGGAGTCGATGTTCACCAGCGTCAGCAGGTCGGAGACGATGCGGTTCAGGCGGTCAATCTCCTTGTTGACGTCGCCGAGGAAATCCTTGGTCATGACGGGATCGACGGGATCCTGATACATCAGCGTTTCGATCAGGATCTTCATGGTGCTCAGGGGCGTCTTGAGCTCGTGGGAGGCGTTGGAGACGAACTGGTTTCTGGATTTGTCCAGCTGTTCGAGACGCTCGGACATGGAGTTGAAGGCCGCGGCCAGCCCGGCGAATTCATTCTTGCCGCGCACGTTGACCCGCGCGGACAGGTCGCCGCGGCTCATGCGGGAGATGCCCTCGTTCAATTCGGAGATGGGGCGGGTGATGGTGCGCAGCACGAAGACGTTCACGAGCATGACGGCGGCGGCGACGACGATCAGCCACAGCAGGATCTTGGTCTGAATGTCCCGCAGGCTCTCGTAGATCTCCTGCACCTGGGAGATGTAGACCAGTATGCCCTCCAGCCGGCCGCCCGCGTAGATGCCGCTGGCGTAGACGCCGGTCATGTCGTTGACGGGGGAGAAGGCGTTCAGAGCGGCGCGCAGCCAGTAGGTGCCGGCGTTGCCCGCGTCGTAGTAGCCGTAGTCGCTGGCGTTGCCCCGGAGCACGCTGTCAATCTCGCGCGTGATGAAGCGCGTGCCGTTGATGCGGGAATCGGTGTCCACCTGGACCAC
>JAFWBZ010000321.1 GCA_017537105.1 Clostridia bacterium
CGCCCTGCGCCTTCAAAAGCGCCTGGGCCGCCACGCAGGGCTCCACTTCGGAGCCGGAGGCCATCAGCAGCACGTCGGGGGTTTCCTTGCCGCAGTCGGAGACGATGTAGCCGCCCTTGAGCGCGTCCAGGCCGCTCTTCTCGTACAGCGGCAGGTCCTGACGGGTGAGTACCAGCGCCACGGGATGCTTTTCGGTCAGCGCCGCGATCCAGCCCGCCGCGACTTCCTTGCTGTCCGCGGGGCGGAACACGATCAGGCCGGGCACGGCGCGCAGGCCGGCCAGCATTTCGATGGGCTGGTGGGTCGGGCCGTCCTCGCCGACGCCGATGGAGTCGTGGGTGAGGATGTAGGGCACGCCCAGGTTCATGATGGAGCTCATGCGCATGGCGTTCTTCATGTAATCGGAGAACACGAAGAAGGTGGCGCCGTAGGGACGCAGGCCGCCGTGGAGTTTGATGCCGTTGCAGATGGCGGCCATGGCATGCTCCCGCACGCCGAAGTGGATGTTCTGGCCTTCGGGCGTCTCGTCGGAGAAGTCGCCCTTGCCCTTCATGTTGCTCTTGTTGGAGGGCGCCAGGTCGGCGGATCCGCCAAACAGGTTCGGGATGCGCTCAGCCAGGCGGTTCAGGGTGACGCCGCTCGAGTTGCGGGTGGCGCACTTGCCTTCAAAGGCGAACAGCTCCTCGTCCTTGCTCAGATCGATGGGCAGCTCGTCGGAGAACCACTGGTCGAATTCGGCCTTCAGCTCGGGATAGGCCTTGGCGTACTCGGCCATCAGCTTGTCCCACTCAGCCTCGGCGGCCTTGCCGGCCTCGAGGGTCTTGGCGGTCTCGTCATAGACCTCCTGCGGCACGCAGAAGGGCTCCTCACAGGGCCAGCCCAGGGCCTTCTTGGTGGCAGCGATGTTGTCCTCGCCCAGAGGTTCGCCGTGCGCGGAAGCCATGCCGGCCTCGGGAGAACCGTAGCCGATGGCGGTGTGGGTGACGACCAGGGTGGGCTTGTCGGACTTCTTGGCGATCTTCAGGGCCGCCTCGACCTGCGCCCAGCAGTTGCCCTCCTTGACGTCGATCACATTCCAGCCATAGGCGCGGAAGCGGGCGGGGACGTCCTCACGGAAGGCGATGTCGGTGTTGCCTTCGATGGAAATCTCGTTGTCGTCATACACGGCGATCAGCTTGTTGAGCCGCAGCGTGCCGGCCAGGGAGCAGGCCTCGTGGGAGATGCCTTCCATCATGCAGCCGTCGCCCAGAATGCACCAGGTGTAGTGATCGACGACGTTGAAGCCCTCGCGGTTGAACTTGGTCGCCAGGTGCTTCTCGGCCATGGCCATGCCGACGGCGTTGGCAATGCCCTGGCCCAGAGGGCCGGTGGTGGTCTCGACGCCGGTGGTGTGCATGTACTCCGGATGGCCGGGGGTCTTGGAGCCAAACTGGCGGAACTGCTTCAGGTCTTCGATGGTCAGGCCGTAGCCGAACAGGTGCAGCAGGCTGTAGATCAGCATGGAGCCGTGTCCGGAGGAGAGCACGAAGCGGTCGCGGTTGATCCACTTGGGATCGGCGGGATTGTGCTTCATCTGCTTGCCCCAGATGGCGAAGGCGGCGGGCGCCGCGCCCATGGGCATTCCGGGATGGCCGGACTTGGCCTTCTGCACGCCCTCGGCGGTCAGAATGCGGATCGCGTTGACGACCATGCGTTCGTTGTTCATCGGAATACATCTCCTATCTTCATAATATACTGTTCTTCATGCGGGACCGCAGAGAGGGGTCCCGCGACCATTATACCATAAATTTCGCCGTTTGCCTATATCCATTGGCGGGTTTTATGGAACAAATTGCCGACGCTTTCTCCGCTTTTTATTCGATGGCCTGCCGCAGCGGAGCGAGATCCAGCAACCGGGTGTCGCGGATCAGGCCATACAGCTGCGTCAGCAGGCGCTTGACGCCGCCGGGTACATCGCTTTCCGCATTGAGCACCATGATCGGGTCGTGGACAGACACGCGCAGCTGGAACCATGCGTTGTTGACGCCGCCGTCCAGGTTGAAGAGGATGCGCACGCCCTCGCGGCTGTCGGGCGCCATGCGCCACTCGGGATTCTCCAGCGTGTGGGAGAGGATGACCTCCACGACCTCCTGGCTGGAGGCGGCGGGGTCCTCCTCGTCGAGGATGCGCAGCCGCAGCGCCGTTGCCTCCACGGGTTCGCTCAGATCTGCCAGCGGATCGAATACCGTCTTTCCCTCGCGCTTGCAGTCCAGCGCCTCGCAGGCGATGCGCAGCGCCAGGTAGATGCCGTCGTCCAGGAAGCTGTTTTCCCGGAAGGCGGCGTGGCCGGAGGTCTCCATGGCCAGCGGGCAGTCGATGCCTTCGCCGTTCAGGCGCACGGCCTCGTCGATGACGTTGCGATAGCCGCGCTTGAAGCGGTAGTGAACGCCGCCCCATTCGGCGATGAACGAGGACAGGCCGGTGGAGGTGACGCTGTCGGTGACGAAGGTCAGGCCCGGCTGCTTTTCCAGCAGGATGGCCGCGACCAGAGCGATCATGCGGTTGCCGTCCACAAACCGGCCGCTCTGATCCCACAGGGTCACCCGGCTGCAGTCCGCGTCGAATTGCAGTCCCATGTCCGCCTCGACGCGGGGAACCACCTCGGACAGATCTCCCCCCGGCACGGACTCCACATCCGCCCCGAGGTCCTCCAGCAGGTCCGCGAAGAAGGCGCCTCCGGTGGAAGCGGTATCCACCGCAACATACAGCCCCAACAGCGGCTTCAAGGCGTCGTCCACCAGCAGCTCGGAAGCCCGGCGGCGCAGATATTCCCGATAGCGGTCCATCGGCTGCACCCGCGTCACCAGGCGTTCCGGGACCTCTGAGGCCGCGGCCATGCGCAGGATCAGCGCCACATCGGTCTCCCGGAGGCCGCCATCCGCCGTCATGAACTTGAAGCCGTTCAGAGACATGTCTGCGCTGCCGCCGGTCACCATCACCGCGCCGTGCGCAGCGGGGAGGACGGGTGGATTCGGGTCTGTATCGTCGGGAGCGCTCTCCGGGACCGGGTCCGTCAGCTGCCTGCCGACGACGGACAGGAACAGCGCCGGCGCGGTACAGAGTCCGCCATCCTGAACGTCGCAGTCCGCGGCGGTGATGCCGCGGATCAGCGCTGCCTGGAGCCGCCGCCCGGACTCCCGGGCATCCCGTCCCACGGCGATCACCAGCTTGTCCGGCGTGGTCTTCAGCCGCTCCGCGAGCATGTAGGCAAAGGCAAAGCCGATCCTTTCGCAGACCGCGTCGGTGAGTGTCTGTTCACGGCTCCGAATGTCCGAGCCGCTCCTGAGTTTCAGCCATTTCGTACTGTCAGTATCCATAAAACTCCTTTCCGTCGTGGGGGAATGGGCGAACTCCGCCCGGAACGCTCTCGCAGAGCGCAGATGCCGCGCTTCGGCGGAGCGTCATTTTTTCTCTCTCTTCCTGCGAGGGCGTGCGTCGCCCTGCACCGCAGTTACCGCACCGGTTTTCCCCGTCTTTCCCGAGGCGCCGGTTTTTCTTGCAGCCGCGCGCTGGCGCTGGGCGGCGATGCGCCTTCGACGCTCCTGCCGGGCGCGCAGCGAGGTGACGAGCAGTATGGTGAACATCGAGACCAGCGCCGCCGAGGCGACGAGGAGCAGAATCGTGAAGGTCCGGCTCGTGCCGAGCTTGATCGATCCGCCCCGGAGCCGTGCGGACTCCCCGGGCTTGGGCTCCGGCGCGACCCCTGCCGGGGTGATCTCCACGTTGACCGGCGCGGAGGTAGCCGTCCGCGCGTGGCCGTCCGCGTCCTGATAGTCGGCGCAGAAGACGAACTGAGCGTCTTCATCGACCTCGTAGGTCACGCTGCACTGCATCGGCTCGCCGGTGGGCAGCACGGCGAGATCCCGGATATCCCCCCGATGGACCTCGTACAGGCGAATTCCCCGGGCGATTGCTGTGCCGGTGTTGCGCAATTCGAGGTTGAAGGTCACACAGCCGGCGCGGTTGATCTTGGTCATCCGGGTTTTTGCGCTCAGTGCGACGGAGATTTCCCGGGGCGCGCCGCCGCCCTGCAGGGTCAGCGTCTCCGTGACGAAATCCAGTGCTTCGCCGGATTGGCTCGAGCCGGTGACGCGCCAGCGATACTCCCCGTCGCCGCGCACCGGATAAGTACAGGAGATTTCCCGGGGATTGCCGCCGCTGGGCAGGGTGACGGCGTCCGCGATGACGCCGCCGTAGACGTCGTCGACGACGGTGATGTCCGTGTAGTCGTCGCTGCCCGCGTTGGTGAGCACCAGCACGGCGTCCGCACGGCCCGCGTCAAAGGCGGAAAGGGCGATGGAGAATTCCGATTCCAGCGCGCTTTCGGACAGGCGAATGGGCACGGGATCCAGCTTGCGGGTGACGCGCTCGCCGGAGGGAACGCTGTACTCCAGGGAGGCTTCGGATTCCGTTTCCGCGCCGATGGTGACGCGGCTGATGAAGGTCCTGGTGGCGCCGATGTCCAGCTGCTCCAGGCGGCCGGTGAAGTCGCCCAGGGCATCCTGCACCTGCACGTCGGTGACGGGCACGTTGCCGTTGTTGGTGAGCTTGTAGGTGACGGTCAGCTGGCCGCCCGCGACGACGGACCGGGAGGACAGCTGCCGCGTAAAGTCCACATCCGGTCGGGCGCTTCCCCGGACGATGTAGGCGGACAGCATGCGCGACACCTTTTCTCCGCCGGGCGCGACGGGATCGTGGCTGATGATGTAGCGCACCGCGCCGTCTTCCAGCTCCTCCTCGGTCACCGTGTGGGGGCGCACCAGCGTCTGGGTCTCCCCGGCGCCGATCTGTCCGACGGGCTCGGAGATCAGGCCGTCCGGAGAGGAGAGATAGATGTTCTGAATGTCGAACTCCGAGGGATTTGAGAGAGGAAGGTCATCGTGACGTCGCCCGGGGCGACCATCTCGCCGGGGTTGACGGAGAAGTCGACCTCCAGGAGGTCCCGCGGGACATTCCCGCCCTCTGCCGAGGCGCCGGGCAACGCAAACCAAGCCAGCGCCAGGGCGCAGGTGAGGGCAATCCACCGAAGCGCGGCGGCCATGTGTCTCATGGACGAGCTCCTTTTCCACATTTCTTACCACCTATATTGTATTGCATTTTGCCCCGTTCTGTCAAGCCAAAGCAAGCCGCAGGCGCGCCTTTGGACCGGAGGGAGCGTCGTGTTTTACCTTCCCTTGCTGGACAAAGGCTTCGCCTCCCGCTATAATATATAAGGGACATTGTGTCAATATACATCAAAGGGGTATGCGCTCCATGGTTTTTTCCAGCATAGAGTTCCTGTTCTACTTCTTGCCGGTGACGCTGGCAGGCTATTTCCTGCTGAAGCGCTGGCGCGGGGCCTCCAACATCTTTCTGGCCGTGATGAGTCTGGGCTTTTATGCCTTTGGCGCGCCGAAGTTTTTCCTGATCATGATGGCCTCCATCGCCATGAACTGGCTGTTCGGCCTGTGGGTGGACAGGGTGCGGGAGGACCGGAAGAAGGCGAAGCTGGCCCTGACCCTGATGGTGATCTTCAACCTTGGCCTGCTGGGCATCTACAAGTATCTGATGTTCCTCATGAACAGCCTGAACCTGTGGTTCGGGCTCCGGCTGCCCGTGCCGCAGATCACGCTGCCCATCGGCATTTCCTTCTTCACCTTCCAGGCCATGAGCTACGTGATCGACGTCTACCGGGGCAAGGGCCAGGTGCAGAAGAACCTCATCAACGTCTGCCTGTACATCTCCTTTTTCCCGCAGCTGATCGCCGGCCCCATCGTGCGCTACCAGACGGTGGCGGACGAGATCCAGAACCGCCGGGAAAACCTGGACGACTTTACCGAGGGCACGGTCCGGTTTATGCGCGGCCTCTGCAAGAAGATGCTGCTGGCGAACAACCTGGGCCTGCTGGTGGACACCGCGTTCGGCCTGGAGACGGCCCAGCTCTCTGTGGTGAGCGCGTGGCTGGCGGCCTGCGCATATCTGATGTAGGTGTACTTTGACTTTTCCGGCTATTCGGACATGGCCATCGGCCTGGGCCGCATGTTCGGCTTTCACTTTCTGGAAAACTTCACCTATCCGTTTATCTGCAAGTCCGTGGGTGAATTCTGGAAGCGGTGGCACATCTCGCTGGGCAGCTGGTTCACCGATTACCTGTACATTCCGCTGGGCGGCAGCCGGGTGAAGACGCCGAGGCTGGTGTTCAACATGATGGTCGTCTGGACGCTCACCGGCCTGTGGCACGGCGCGGCCTGGACCTACTTCCTGTGGGGCTTCGGCTTCGGCGTATTCCTGGTGATCGAGCGATTGACCGGAATGGGCAAGTGGATGTCGGGGCACAGGATCGGGCACTTCTACGCCATGTTCGTCGTGGTGACCATCACGGTGATGATCCGGTCGGATAACCTGCACGTGGCGCGCATATTCTATGGTTCGATGTTCGGGATGAACGGCGCGCCGCTGTGGAATCCGCTCACCACCGCCTTTGTGCGGGAATACGGGCCGTTCCTGGCCGCGGGCGTGCTGTTCAGCCTGCCGGTGCCGGAATTCCTGCGGGACCGGCTGCATTGGAACGTGAACTTCATGAAGGTGGCCGGATCGGCCTGCCTGCTGGTGCTGACGTTTATCTCCATCACCTACATCGCTGTGGGCAGCTACAATCCGTTCATCTATTTCAATTTCTGAGGGCGTTCGGGAGAACGCCGATATGGGGGAACCGAACATGAACTCCATTCTTGACGCGCTGCGCGCCTTCGCGCGGGAGGATCAGATTCTGATCGACGAGCCCATGGCCCGACACACGACGTTTCGCGTGGGCGGTCCGGCGGACGCGATGTTTCTCCCGGAATCGGCGGATCAGCTGGTGGCGGCGATCGACGCCGCAACTGCCGCGGGCGTTCCGGTGCTGGTGATCGGCAACGGTTCGAATCTGCTGGTGCGGGACGGCGGTATCCGGGGACTGGTGATCGCGCTGGGCGAGCGGTTTTCCGCGATGGAGTGCTCGGGCCGCATCGTCAAGGTCCAGGCGGGCGCTTCCCTCGCGCGGGTGGCCGCCTTTGCCCAGGGCAACGGCCTGGCGGGGCTGGAGTTTGCCTCCGGCATTCCGGGCACCCTGGGTGGCGGCTGCGCCATGAACGCCGGCGCCTACGGCGGGCAGCTGTCGGATGTGCTCATCGACGCGGAGGTGTATCTCGACGGCGCGGTGCGCACGCTGACGAGGGACGAAATGCAGATGGGATACCGGACCACGCTGCCCCTGCGGAAGGGCGGCATCGTGCTGTCGGCGCGCTTTGCGCTGTCTCCGGACGATCCCGAAGCCATCGGCGCGCGGATGCGGGAATTGAATGCCCGCAGGCGCGACAAGCAGCCGCTGAACTATCCCAGTGCGGGCAGCGTGTTCAAGCGCCCGGAGGGCTACTTCGCCGGGGCGCTGATTGAGCAGGCCGGATTGAAGGGCCGCGCAGTGCACGGCGCAATGGTGAGCGAGAAGCACGCGGGCTTTATCGTCAAGGCGGGGGAGGCCACTGCCGCAGATATTCTTGCGCTGATCGCCATCGTGCAGGCGGAGGTGGAGGCGCGCTTCGGCGTGCGGCTGGAGACGGAAGTGCGCATACTGGGCGAGGACACCGCCTGCCTGGAGGGCTGA
>JAFWBZ010000322.1 GCA_017537105.1 Clostridia bacterium
ACGCCGCCCAGCCACGGCCCCAGCAGGAACGCGCTCAGCAGCGCGATGCCGTCGCCCAGGTTCAGGTAGCCGCCCGTGGGGGAGGGAATGCGCAAAAACATCGTGGCCACGCAGGTCAGCGCCGCGAACAGCGCCACCAGCACGATGCGGAATGTGGACGAGGGCTTCATGGGGATCACCTCCGTATGCGCTGTATCGTAGCACGGAGTTGGGGCGCGCGACAGCGCGGAACGATGAAAACTATGAAAATAATAGGTTATTAGCGCTGGCGAGGGGCCCGCCCATCCCCGTCACACCAGCGCCACCACAGTGATCAGCGCCAGCATGGCGCCCGCGGAGGCGAACATCAGCAGGTTCATCCTGCGGATGTCCCGGCCCTCGGGCACGCGGCGGTCGTCGCCGATGGCGGGCTTGTGGACGAGCTTCCCGAAGTACTCATGGTCGCCCCCCAGCCGCACGCCCAGCGCGCCCGCGGCGGCGGACTCCGGCCAGCCGCAGTTCGGGGACAGGTGGTTTGCGTGGTCCCGCCGCAGGATGCGGAAGGCGCCGCGCCCGTCCAGCCCCAGCGGGAACGCGCACAGGCACATCAGCAGCGCGGTGATCCGCGCGGGGAGGAAGTTCCAGGCGTCGTCCGCCCGGGCGGCGAACCAGCCCACGTCCCGGTACCGGTCGTCGAGATAGCCGATCATCGAATCCAGCGTGCTGGCGGCCTTGAAGGCCATGCCCAGCACCGGCCCGCCCAGGGCCAGCCACAGCATCGGGGAGATCACGCCGTCCGACAGGTTCTCCGCCACGGTCTCGATGGTGGCGCAGAGGATCTCCCGCCGCGTGAGCCGCTGCGTGTCCCGGCCCACGATGCGCGCCACGCGCGCCCGGCCCGCCTCGACGGATTCCTCCAGCGCGCGCCGCACGCCCTCGGCCTCGTCGGCCAGGTTCCGCGCGGACAGGCAGGTCCAGCTGATCAGGCTCATGCCGGCGAACCGCGGCCAGAAACCCCACAGCCCCAGCAGCGCCAGCAGCCCCCACGTGGCCGCCGCCGCGAGGAGCACCGTGGAGCACGCCACGAACACCGCCCGCCGCCGCAACACCTGCGACGGCGGGTTTCCCCGCTTCGCCCGCCTCTCCGCGAACGATATGTACTTCCCGATCAGCCGCACCGGGTGGTAGAACCACTCCGGGTCGCCGACCACCAGGTCGATGAGCGCGCCGACCAGCAGCGCGGCGATGTGTGTGGGCATGAAGACCTCCGTTTGGAGCGATGCTCATTAAGCCAGTATTTTCCCTTTTCCCCTGCCGCGACGCAGTCGCGGCGATATGGGTTTCCAAAGGGGCTGTGTCCCTTTGGCAGAGGGGTTCTCAGGGGAGACAGCGTCTCCCCTGAGCGTCTCCCCTGAGCGTCTTCCCTAAGCGTCATGCAGGATCGAATAGATCTTCTCCATGTCGAGGCTTGCGCGCACGACGCGGGCGAGCTTGTCGAACTGCGCCTCGCGGTAGGCGCGCATGTCCACGGCGGCCGGTTCGGCGGAAACATCCTCTTCGGGCAGGCCCTTCAGCGCCCGGGCGCGGCGGACCAGGGCGTCGGCCAGCGCGCCGTCGTCGAACAGGCCGTGGAGGTAGGTGCCCAGCACGTTGCCCCGGGCGTTGCAGGCGCCGTCGTTGCCGGGGACCTTCATCCAGAACCGCACGTCCTCGCCGAAGGTGTTGACGCCGGAGTGGATCTCGTAGCCCTCCACCCGCGCGCCGCGGAGGCCCGAGAGCCAGTCGGGCGCGCCGGTCAGCGTGCCCGCGGCCTGCACGGTGCGCTTTTCCGCCGCGAAGGCGACCTCCATGTCCAGCAGCCCGAGCCCCGCCACCTCCCGGGCGGCGGACTCCACGCCCTGGGGGTCGCGCAGCAGGTGGCCCAGCATCTGGTAGCCGCCGCAGACGCCGAGGAGCAGCTTTCCGCTGCGGGCGTGGCGCACGATGGGCGCCAGCATGCCGCGGTTCTTCAGGTCGATCAGATCGTCGATGGTGTTCTTGGTGCCGGGCAGGATGACCACGTCCGCGCCGTCGAGATCCCGGGGCCGCGCGGCGTAGCGCAGCGTCACGCCGGGGTGCAGCGACAGCGCCTGGAAGTCCGTAAAATTGGACAGGTGCGCAAGCCGCACCACGGCCACGGAGATCTCCCCGCGGCCGCTCGCGCCCCGCAGGCGCTCGGACACGCTGTCCTCGTCCTCGATGTCGGCGTCCGTCCAGGGCACCACCCCCACCACGGGGATGCCCAGCTTCTCCTCGATCATCCGGAGCCCCGGCTCGAGGATCTGCACGTCGCCCCGGAACTTGTTGATGATCAGTCCCTTCACGCGGGCACGCTCCTCGGGTTCCAGCAGCATGACCGTGCCGTACAGCGCCGCGAACACGCCGCCCCGGTCGATGTCGCCCACCAGCAGCACCGGCGCGTCGGCGGCCTCGGCCATCCACATGTTCACCAGGTCGCCCTCCCGCAGGTTGATCTCCGCGGGGCTGCCCGCGCCCTCGATCACCACCGCGTCGCAGCCGGCCTCCAGCCGCTCGTAGGCCGCCTTCACCATCTGCCGCAGCTGCGGCTTGTAGCGGTGATACTCCATCGCCGTCATGTTGCCGATGGGCCGCCCCAGCGCGATCACCTGGCTCTTCCGGTCGCTGGTGGGCTTCAGCAGGATCGGGTTCATGTCCACCCGGGGCTCCACCCCCGCCGCCTGCGCCTGCACCACCTGCGCCCGGCCCATCTCCAGCCCCTCTCTCGTGGCAAAGCTGTTCAGCGCCATGTTCTGGCTCTTGAACGGCGCCACCCGCAGCCCGTCCTCCCGGAAGATCCGGCACAGCGCCGCGCACAGCATCGACTTGCCCACCGATGAGCCCGTGCCCTGCAGCATGATGGCCTTCCCGCGCATACGCTACCTCCTTGCAGGGGACGCTGCCAGGGGGACGCTGTCCCCCTGGACCCCCTGCGCAAGGGACATTGTCCCTTGCGCATCCCATATTGCGCCGCTATCGCGGTGCGAAGGGAAAATGATCTGGCTCCCCTTGACTTCCCTCACCGGCACAGTATTTCCCCGAGCAGCGTCACCAGCCGCGCGTTCTCCGCCTCGGTTCGCACGCACAGGCGGATGTGGCCGTTCGTCAGGCCCGGGAACATGCCGCAGGGGCGGA
>JAFWBZ010000323.1 GCA_017537105.1 Clostridia bacterium
GCGGGCATGTCCGTCCAGCGCTTCTCCCGGCGTCGACCCCGGGCGAGGATCTGCGCAAGCGCCGCGAGACCGGCCGCCGTGCCCGCGCCAAGCCGCTGCGCCGTGCGCGTAAACCCGATGAAAAATGCGTACAGCGTGGGCAGCCACATCATCAGCATGAGCCCGGCGCACAGGCCCAGCCAGATTCGGACCAGCCTGTGCTGGTCCCGAAACAGGCCGTCCGCCAGCGCCATGCCGCACAGCAGGAAAAACAGCAGTATCAGAAAACCCGTCATATTCGCCTCCGTTGGACGGGCATGTGCGCCGCGTCCGCATCTATTATAGCACCATTCGCCGGGCGCTGTAAAGGAACCGCGGCGGCAAACGGCAAGGGCTCCGGCTCCGCCGTGCGGCGCGAAAATGTTCACCTTCGTTGTCATATTCGCGTCAAAATGTTGTCGCCTACAATTCATTGATATTGCAATTCTGTTCGGTATTATTTCAATTCTGTTTCCGGATATTCTGAATCCGAGACGATAATATGCATATAGTTGGGTAACCCTTGAATTTAACTTCGCCTTGCGATAGAATAATGATACTTACAAATGTGATTTGGAGGAATCCGCCGTGAAAAGGCGCTTTTCGAAATGGTTTGCGGTGCTGATCGTCGCGCTTATGGTATTATGTGGATGCGCGGCGGCAGAGGGTTCCATCAGCACGACGGTGGTCATGCGCGTATCGCACATGACGCAGAGCGCCGTCGTGGACGCCGGCGAGGATCTCTCCATCGAGGTCAACATCGACGGTGTGACGCCGGATGCCTATCAGTGGTATTTCAAGGACGTTCCCATGGAGGGCGCCGATCAGAAGGTGCTGAACATCGTCAACGCCCAGCCCGAGAATTCCGGCATCTATCGCCTGGACGCCTTTGACGCCGACGGAAACATGCTGGTGAGCATGGACATCGCCGCCCGCGTGGTGGAGGATGTGGTGCCCCAGTCCGGCGACGATTCCATGCCCGTGGCGTATGCGTTTGCCGGCATCGCGCTGTGCGGCGCCGCGCTGGCGCTGCTGTTGCGCCGCCGGGCCATGGCGTAATACGATTTTTCACCGGCGACCGGCAGATGTCGGTCGCCGTTTTTTATCGGCCGACGATCCCTGAGACGGAGGATGGAACATGACCAAGCCCTTTGCATTTGAGCTGCTGCACGTCTGCAAGCAGACCGGCGCGCGGCGCGGCCGGCTGCATACGCCCCACGGTGTGATCGAGACGCCGGTATTCATGCCGGTGGGCACGCAGGCCAGCGTGAAGACCATGTCGCCGGAGGAACTGAAGGACTGCGGCGCGCAGATCATCCTCTCCAACACCTATCACCTGCACCTGCGCCCCGGCGAGGCACTGGTGGAGCGAGCCGGCGGGCTGCACCGCTTCATGCACTGGAACCGCCCGATCCTCACGGACTCCGGCGGGTTCCAGGTGTTTTCGCTGGCGGACCTGCGCAAGGTCGAGGAGCGGGGCGTGGAATTCCGCAGCCACCTGGACGGCTCGAAGCGGTTCATCGGCCCGGAGGAGTCCATCGCGATCCAGCAGGCGCTGGGCTCGGACATCATGATGCAGTTCGACGAGTGCTCGCCCTATCCCTGTGATTACGACCGGGCGAAGGGCGCCATGCACCGCACGATCCGCTGGCTGGAGCGCTGCATGAAGGCCTGGAACGACGACGGCCGCCAGGCGCTGTTCGGCATCGTGCAGGGCGCGTTCTACGCGGACCTGCGCGTGGAGTGCGCCAGGGAGATGGCAAAGCTCGATCTGCCTGGCTTCGGCATCGGCGGGCTCTCCGTGGGCGAGCCCAAGGAAGTCATGTACGAGATGCTGGAAAAGCTCATGCCCTGGATGCCCGAACAGAAGCCCCGCTACCTGATGGGCGTCGGCTCACCCGACTGCCTGATCGAGGGCGTGCTGCGCGGCGTGGACATGTTCGATTGCGTGCTGGCCACCCGCGTGGCCCGCAACGGTACCGTGTTCACCCACGACGGCCGGCTGGTGGTGCGCAACGCAAAGTATGCCGAGGACTTCACCCCCCTGGACCCCGACTGCGACTGCTACGCCTGCCGCAACTACACCCGTGCCTACATCCGCCATTTGTTCAAGGCCGGGGAGATCCTGGCGCTGCGGCTCAACAGCATTCACAACATCTACTTCCTCACGAAGATGATGGAGGAGATGCGCGCCGCCATCGAGCAGGACGCCCTGCTGGACTGGGCCAACGCCTTCTACGCCCGCCACGGCCGGGGCAACTGGTAGTCCGGGCGGTGCCCGGGGACATTTGCTGCCGCCCCGGGCGATGCCCGGGGACAACTGCTGCCGCCGTTCCTGCCCCGTCGGATCGGCCATCGAACGGCCTCCCGGGCGGTGCCCGGAGACATTCGCTGCCGCCGTTCCTGCCCCGTCGGATCGGCCATCGAACGGCCTCCCGACGGCGTGGGTGCAGGGTTACAGAGTATACTGAAGGGCGGCCGAAGGCATTTTTCGGCGGCTTTGTCGTTGGTTACGTTAATTTTCTGGTCGAAGTCCGGTTTTCCCCGCCGATCAAGTTGTAATTCGGGCCCGGCTCGGTTATAATACTTGGTAGGATTTACAATGGTCGAAAAGGAGATACAATCATGCTGATGAATGTTGCAATGACCCTGGCGGAAGCCACCGAGTCCGCCGTATCCGTCGCCGACAACGCCGCCGCGACTCCCTCCGCGGGCGGGGACATGCTCTCCATGATCCTGATGATGGTCGTCATGGTCGCCGTGTTCTACTTCCTGCTGATCCGTCCGCAGCGCAAGAAGGACAAGGCCGTGAAGAACATGCTGAACAGCCTGAAGGTGGGCGACCGCATCTGCACCATCGGCGGCTTCTACGGCACCATCGCCGCCATCAAGGACGACACCATCACCCTGACGATGGGCTCCCTGCAGAACACCGTGGTGATCAAGCGCTCCGCCGTGGGCACGGTGGAGAACATCGCCGTGGAAAACGAGGCCGTGCCGGAGATCTGATTCGGGCCGCGCCCTTCCAACGCCGAAGCATCGCAGATGCTCCGGCGTTTTTGCAATTGCAACGCACAAATTTACAAACAATCCCCATTTCCGTCCCGTTCTTCGCTTGAAACGGGGCGGCTTTTCTTTTACAATAGGCTTATCTATGGATTCCGCCCAGGGACAGGAGTTGATCGCATGAATGATGTCGCCAATCGCTTTGCCTGCCGGGTCTTCGACCTGGCCACGATGCGCGAGCGGCTGCCCAGGGACACCTACCGGGAGATGCTGCGCTGCATCCATGACGGCGTGCGCCTGGACCTTTCCGTCGCCAACATCGTTGCCAACGCCATGAAGGACTGGGCCATCGAACAGGGTGCGACCCACTTCACCCACTGGTTCCAGCCGATGACCGGCATCACCGCCGAGAAGCACGACAGCTTCATCTCCCCCAACGGGAACGGCGGCATCCTGATGGAGTTCTCCGGCAAGGAGCTGGTGCGCGGCGAATCCGACGCCTCTTCCTTCCCCTCCGGCGGTCTCCGCTCCACCTTTGAGGCCCGCGGCTACACCGCCTGGGACCCCACCAGCTACGCCTTCATCAAGGACGACGTGCTGTACATTCCCACGGCGTTTTGCAGTTACGGCGGAGAGGCGCTGGACATGAAGACGCCGCTGCTGCGCTCCATGGAGGCCATCAACCGCCAGGCGAACCGGATCCTGAAGCTGTTCGGCCATCAGGATGCCAGGGCCATCACCACCGTCGGTGCAGAGCAGGAGTACTTCCTGGTGGATCAGGCCATGGTGGACCAGCGGGAGGACCTGCTTTTGACGGGCCGCACGCTGCTGGGCGCAAAGCCGCCCAAGGGGCAGGAGCTGGACGACCACTACTACGGTGTCATCAAGCCCCGGGTGCAGGCCTTCATGCAGGAATTGAACGACGAGTTGTGGCAGCTGGGGATCCTGGCCAAGACCGAGCACAACGAGGCTGCGCCCGCCCAGCACGAGCTTGCCCCCATATTTACCACAACCAACATCGCTGTGGACCACAACCAGCTGACCATGGAGCTCATGCAGAAGGTGGCCCACCGGCACGGCATGGTGTGCCTGCTGCACGAAAAGCCGTTCAACTATGTCAACGGCTCCGGCAAACACAACAACTGGTCCATGACCACCGATACCGGGGTCAACCTGCTGGAGCCCGGCGACACGCCC
>JAFWBZ010000324.1 GCA_017537105.1 Clostridia bacterium
GCCTCGAGGCCGCCAACCTCTGCGTCTGTCTGGCCGTCAGCCCTGCGCTGATCCTCACCGGCGCCCCGGGCAGCGGCAAATCCACCGCCGCCGCGCTGTTGGCGGAGGCGCTCGGCCTGAAGGAATGCGGCCGCACCGCCGCGATCTCCCCGGGCGCAGCGCCCGATCGAGTCGAGGAAAAGCTGGAGGCGCTGCGACACTCTGAGGCGCTCCCCGCGGCGATCCTGCTGGACGACGCCAATCTCGCCCCGCAGGCCGACCCGATGCGCGGCCTGGCGGCGGACCTGCCCTCCGAATGGCGCATCATCGCCACGCTGCAGGACGCCCATTCCGGCCTTCCCGTATCCGCCGCCGCCTGGAACCGCGGCTTTGCGGTGCGGCTGACGCCGCCCGACGACCTCCCCTGGCGTCCCGCGCCGCGGACGGCCCTGGAGCCGGAAGCCCTCGCCTCCATCGACGGCATCCTCGAGACGCTGCCCTCGGCGGAGGTGCCCACGGCCCTCGAGGAACGGCTGAATGCCCTGCGCAGCGCGCTGACAAAGGCCGGCGCCTCCGTCTCCCGCCGGGCTCTGGACGAGGCCTGGCGATACACCTCGGCCATGCTGGCCGTGCTGAAAGACGCGGCTGCGCCCGAGGCCATTCTCGACCTGGCCGTGGCCCAGCGCGTGCTGCCCGCACTGTTGGCCAGCGCGCCCCTCGAAGCGCTTGCAAACCTGCGTCCCCTGCTCGCCGGCATGCCCGCCTGCATGGCGCTGCTGGACCAGCCGCTGCCGCTGGCGCTCTGACGCTTTGGGGTTTTTTCCCCCGGGCATTTGCCCGGGGTTTTGTTTTGCCTTGTACGCTCGCCATGCCCCGTGCTTGTAACCTTCACAATTCCCTGCTATAATGGCGGCATACAACAGTGGACTGCGGGGCCCGGCCCCGAAAGGAACGAATCATGGAAAACAGACAACCCTCCAAAAAGCTGACTCGCATCGCCGCCGGGATTTTGACCGTGGCGTTTCTCGGCTTTGTCTGCATCGCGCTCGTGGCGTCGGTCGCCACCGGCCATGAGGACCTTCGGCACTCGATGCAGATGACGCCGGAGATGCGCGCGACACTTCCCGAGCACGCCAACCGGCTGGACCGGCTGGCCGCCCGCATCAACGGCTTCACCAGCGGCATCTCGGACATCATGTGGCAGAAGGAGAACCTGGGCTACGTCAACTCCGCCTTTCAGTATGCGCTCGGCAAGAAGCTCATCAACACCGGCAGCCAGAACATGCTTACGCTGACCACCGGCCACCTGTACGACATCGCCCCCTATGTCTCGCTGAAGGAGGGCGCCTAGGGCATCGCCGATCAGGCGGAGACCACGCTGAAGGGCATGCCCTTCCTGTTCGTCTACGAGCACCCCACGCTGTACGACAGCGCCATGATGCCGGAGGAGTACGCGGCGCTGGACCACTCCGGACAGATGGCTGACGAGGCGATCGAAGCCCTGCGCGACCGCGGCATCCGGGTGCTGGACAGCCGGGACGTGCTGCCCGCCAGCGGCCACGACCTGAACGACCTGCTGATGGTCACTGACCAGCACTGGTCGACGCTGGCGGCCATCACTATGGCGCAGGCCATCGCCGCAGAGCTGAACGACATGACGGGCGCAGGCCTCGACCCCGCGCTGCTGGACCTGGACCAGATGAACACCCTGGTGCACGAAAGGCTGTTCATGGGCAAATACGGCCAGCGCGTGGGCACGGCCTTCGTCACGCCGGACGACATCGTGGAATACTGGCCCAAGTACGACACCACCATCCATCGCCGCACGCTGCGGGTGACCACCGAGGAGGACGTCACCGACAGCTTCCGCGAGGCGGTGACGCGTTTTGACCGCCTGGTCCCCGATCCGGGCCGAAGCTGGAACAAGGTGGCCTATACCTACTACGGCCAGGTGGAGGCCTACAGCATCTTTGAAAACGCGGATGCGCCGGACTGCACCCTGCTGCTGCTGAAGGATTCCTACAGTGCGCCCATCGGCACCTTCCTTTCCCTGCTGGCCCGCAACGTGGTGTGCGTCGACCTGCGCCGGAACGTGGATTCGCTGGAGTCCTGGGTCGAAAAAAACAAGCCGGACGCCGTGGTGATGGCCTACAGCCTGCAGATGCTGCGCGATGACAACTACGACTTCGGCGGCTGACGGGCGGTTTTGACGCGACGACGGGATGCCACGCGCTTTCGGTGGCATCCCGTCGTGCTGTTTTTGTCGTTTTCCGGGCTCCCTTTGGGGCGGGAATCCGCCGCGGGGCGCGGCCGCAGAGCCTGCGCGCCGCTTCGGGGGAATCCCCGCGTCCGGCTGCGGCGCGTTACGCGCAGCGCAGTGAGGCGTAGAAGTGCAGCATGTTGCCCTGATCGTCCGGATCCATGCAGAACATCTCGTATTCGTCGCCGTGCGCCTTGCACAGCTCGCCGATGGCCATGTATCTCGACAGCGCGCTCTTCAGGTTGTATTCCTCGCATCCGTCGCCGGAGCGCAGAATCACGTCGCCGTGGCAGCGATCCACATCCTGGATCAGGGTCTTGATGTCTTTTTCATTTTTCAGAAGCTTCAATTTCTTCGCTCCCTTCCTTGTCATTTGTGCGCCGCGATCTCTCCCGGGCACGGCATTCATTATACTCCGGACGGTTGATTTTGCACGGGACTTTCGGTATAATATTTGAGGAGCATCTTGTGCTGACCGCACAACATCGCGACGCACTTCCCGGAAAAGCGACCGAAAACGCGCAAAAAGGAGGCGATTCCATGAACCTGAAGGACTTCCTGGACGATTTTATGAACAATGACGACCTGGCGCTGCTGGTCCGGGACACCTATGAGCTCTTCGGCTGCCCGGTCATGGTGGTGGATGTCGCCTTTCACGCGATCTCCTGGCACCGCCCCGCCGGCTTCGACGACAGGATGTTCCAGGGCTCCATCGATCGCGGCAGTCTGACCTACGAAACCGGCTCCTTCCTGGTGGGCAGCGAGACCGGCGCGCAGTTCGTCACGCTGGAGGACAGCCCCTACCAGCGGCGCTTTTCGCCGCTGGTCACCGGCGGCGCGCTGGTGGGCTACCTGATTCTGGTGGACGTCCACGGCGCGCTGCGCGACAGGGATCCCCAGCAGTTCTCCCAGGTCGAATCCGCGCTGGCCAAGCAGCTCTCGCTGGAATCCAGCCGCGGCAGTCAGACCTCCAGCACGGACGAGGCCGTGCTGCAGAGCCTGCTGGAGGGAAAGTTTGTCGACGAATCGCTGTTCCGGCTCCAGGCCGAGGCCGCGGGGCTGGGCCGTTTCGCCCCGAAGCACCTGGCGCTGGTCAACCTGGAACTCTACCGAAGCACCAACTGGTCGGAAAACGCCCTGCGCGGCACGCTGCTGGACATTTTTCCCCGTTCGCGGCCCCTGATCCACAACGGCAGCGTGGTGTTCTTCCTGAACAGCGCGCCGGACATGACGCTGTTTCACGACATCTGCCGGCAGTTCAGCCTGCGCGTCGTGATCTCCGCGCCCATCGGGACCCTGTTCGAGCTGCCCCGGGTCTATGCCGCCGCCTGCGAGCTGATGGAGTGCCTGCTGCCCCACATGCCGCATCCCTTCGCCGTCCGGGCGGAGGCCTATCACGCGCTGCTGATGCTGCGGCAGCTGGCACCCCGCGGGGACCTTGTGCTGCCCCAGGTGCGGGCGCTGGCGGAGCGTGACGCCCGGGAGCAGTCGCTGTACTGCCTGACGCTGTACACCTATCTGTGCTGCCATCATTCGCTGCAGGAAACCTGCGCGGCGCTGTACACCCACCGCAACACCATACTGTACCGCATCCACCGCATGAAGGAGGACTTCGACATTCCCCTCGACGAGGCGGATCAGCACCTGGCGCTGCTGCTGTCCTCGGCGATGATGCTCATGGAGCTGGGCCAGGTGAAGCGCTTTTTTCCGGAGGAGAGGGTCGCGGACGGCCCGGCCGCCGAACCGGACATCGCAAAGAACGGAGGTACGAGCCATGAACCCCAGAGACCTTGAGGCCGTTTGCGCCCTGCGCGCCCGGCTGCACGCCTGCCCGGAGCTGTCCGGTCACGAGGACGTCACCATCGACACCCTCCAGGACTTTCTCTCCTACAAGACCTCGCTGCGGCTGGAGCGCCGGGAGGGCTGGCTGCTGGCGACCCACTGGGAGGCGGACGGCCTGCCGGAGATCGGCCTGCGCGCTGACATGGACGCCATCCCGGTGGAGGGCGAAAGCGGGACATCGGCCCGGCACGGCTGCGGCCACGACGGCCAGAGCGCCATCCTCTGCGGCGTGGGCCTCGCATTGGAGGGCCGCCGCACGGGAAGGAACATCCGCCTGATCTTCCAGGGCGGCGAGGAGGACGGCACCGGGGCGAGGCGGATCTGTGAGCGCTGGCCCGGGCTTCAGGCGCTCGAGCGCATCTACGCGCTGCACAACCTTCCCGGGTTCCCCGTGGGACAGCTGCTGGTGCGCCGCGGCTGCTTCGCCTGCGCGTCCTCCGGGCTGATCGTGCGCGTGCAGGGCCGCCCGGCCCATGCCGCCTACCCCGACGAGGGCGCGAATCCCGCCGCCCTGCTGAGCCGGCTGGTGCTGGACCTGCCCGGAATGATCGGCCGCATCCTCGACGGCGACGACCGGCTGCTGATGCACACGGTGATCGGGCTCCGGCTGGGCGGAGAGAACTTCGGTCTTTCCGCCTCGGAGGGCCAGCTGTGCCTGACGCTGCGCGGCCACCGCCAGGCGGACATCGACGCCCTGGCGGACGCCGTTCGGCGCGCCGCGGCAGAGGGCTGCGCGGCGGAGGGCATGACCTGCGCCTTTGAGACCCGCGACGCCTTTCCCGACACCACCAACGCCGCCCCGGTCGTGGAGGAAGCCCTGGGTCTCTGGCAGCGCGCGGGACTGCAGGCGACCGAGTTGGAAGCGCCCATGCGCTGGTCAGAGGACTTCGGCTGGTACCTGAAGCGCATTCCCGGCATGTACTTCGGCGTGGGCGCGGGCGAGGACTGCCCCGGCCTGCACACCGCGGCGTACCGCTTCCCGGACGCCGTCATCGCCCCCGCCGTGGACGCGTTCGCCGCCCTGCTGGGAATCGCATAGAATTCCTGCCCTCCTGCGCAAAGCGGCCCGCCGGTTTTCCCGGCGGGCCGCTTTGTGGAAGAAACAAACCATTATTTGGCTTTGAGCGATTTGAGGCTGCTGGCCTTGACGAAGCCGAACACGCCGCCGACGCGGGTGCGAACCAGCGCATAGCCGTTGGTCATGGCGTACACCAGGACCCTGCGGGACCAGCGGTTGGTGAGATAATAGCTCGAAGAGGAGGGCCTCTGGTGCACCACCGCACCCTTCTTCAGGGTGGCCGTGCCGATATAGTTGTGGTCATAATTGCCGCAGGTCAGCGCGGAGGGATTGATGTAGCACTCGATGTCGCTGACATAGATGTCCGCGTAGGAGCCGTAGGCGCGCACCATCACGGAGGTGTACTTCGGGATGGTACCGACATAATCGGTCATGTCGGGATCCGCGTAGGCTTTCACGGCCTTGGTCGTGATGTCGCCGGTCAGCGCAAACGCCGTGCCGCACGCAAGCGCGAGCATCAGCACCATTGCCAGCACAGAAATCGCAATTTTCTTCATGGTTGTAATCTCCTCTCCGCGATACCCACGCCTTCCGACGCGCACCGCTTCCCTGGTATTCGACGGGCATTGCCACCTTTTCTGTGCGCAAATCCCGCCCCTTCAATTGCAATTGTGATTATAGCATCAATAAATATACAAAGACAACAAACCGGCGCAAAAGATATATTCTTGAAACAAATTGATTATATCGTTCATAAAAAAGACGAAAACCAACCTGAAATCGACTTTCAGGCTGGTTTGTCATCATATTTTCGCGCGTTTCGCCGGGGCTGCTGCGCGCCCTGGAGCAGCCCATCGCACTTCGCCGCAGATGATCTCCACACGCGGCTGCCCCGCTGTCGACCGCCGCAGGCCCGGACGGTCCACGTGCGCCTACTCTCCCAAAGGGCCCTGCGCCCAGGGGGTTTGGGAGGTTCCGCCGCCAAATCCCGGGAAGATTGCCTTGCAAATTATGCAGTTTGCAAACCGGGAGGCGATGGACAGCGTTCGCACTTTCCACCGCAATCATTATACCACGTCCCTCATGCTTCGGCAACCAAACGGAAAAATCGACATATTTGAGATAGAAAATAGACATAATTATGACTGCGTTCCCATTTTCCGTCACGATTGCAGGAAATGTGACGACAAATGCAAATGTATAAATATGCGAAAAATATTAATATCATGTATATCACGGCGAAGGTTCACCACTCCCGGTAGCCCTCCCGACCCCGGGCGCGCTCGATCAACTCCCCCACCCGGGCGTTCATCGCGCCCAGCGGCGGGCCCGCGTTGATGACCGCATCACAGCGCTCCATCCATGCGAGGGCGCGCCCGAGCGCCGCCTCGGACACCGGCTCGAAGGGCCGCTCCGACACGACCTCCGCCGCCAGCAGCCGTGCGAGGCGGTGATCCACGTCGCTCTCGTGCAGTATCCCGGCGACGAAGGGCGTGTTCGCCTTCTGCAGCGCGCGAAACACCGGGATGCCCGAGCCGCCGCCGCAGATCACAAAGGTCCGCGCCTCGCCCTCGGGCCTCGGCAGCTCGATGGAGTCGAACATCGGATCGTAGCTTCCCCGGTCGATGTCATAGAGCGCGCGGATGTTTTCCTCCCGGAACACCGCCTCCGGCGTCCCGAAGCTGGCGACATGGTCACCCTTTACGCAGAGGATCTTGTCGGAGATCTTCTGCGCCAGGTCGATCTCGTGCAGCGACAGGATCGCCGTGATGCCCCGCTGCTTCGCCATCGTGCGCAGGATGTCCAGCAGCTGCAGCTTGTGGCGGATGTCCAGAAAGGAGGTGGGCTCGTCCAGGATGATGATCTCCGGCTGCTGGCAGAGGGCCCGGGCCAGCAGTATGCGCTGGCGCTGGCCGTCCGAGATGGCGTTGAAGTCCCGGTCTCCCAGGTCCAGCGCGTGCACGGTCCGCATCGCCGCATCCACCTGCGCCTCGTCCTCCGGGGACAGTATGCCCAGCCGGCCGGTGTAGGGATAGCGCCCCGTGGCCACGATGTCCCGGCAGGTCATCAGCTCCGGCTTCATGCGCTCCGTGAGCACCACGGCCATCCTCGTGGACAGTGCCCTGTAGGACAGCCGCCGGAGCTCCTCCCCGGCCACGTACACCGATCCGCCCAGCAGCTTCAGCTGCCGGGTGATGCTCTTGAGGATCGTCGACTTGCCCGAGCCATTCGGCCCGATCAGCGTCACGATCTCGCCGCGCTCGATCTCCACGCTGATGTCCGTGATCAGCGGCTTCCCATCATAGCCCACGGCCATCTGCTGCGTATGAAAGTAGTACTCCGCCATGGCGCTCACCTCCCCTGCTGCCGCCGGATCATCATGGCGATGACCACCGGCGCGCCGACCACGCTGGTCACCGTGGAGATGTTCAGCTCCGTCGGCGCGAAGGCCGTGCGCGCCACCAGGTCGCAGGCCATGCAGAACACGGCGCCGCCCAGAAACGTGGCGGGAATCACGATCAGCGGCTTCGACGTGTTCAGCGCCCGCTTCACCAGGTGCGGCACCGCGATGCCCACGAAGGAGATCGGGCCCGCAAAGGCCGTCACCGTGGCCGAGAGGATGCTGGACAGCAGGATCAGCGCCGTGCGGAAGGCCCGGATGTTCACGCCCATACTCTGCGCATAGGCCTCGCCCAGCTGGTAGGCGCCGATGGGCTTGGACATCAGAAACACCGCCGCGCCGGTGATGCCCACCACGACCGCGGCCATCGCCACGCTGTCCCAGCTCATGCCGGAAAAGCTGCCCAGCGACCAGCCGTGCAGGTTCACGATGTCGCTCTCCTCGGCGAAGGTGACGATGAAGTCCGTCACCGCGGAGCAGATGTAGCCAATCATGATGCCGCCCACCAGCAGCACCGCCATGTGCCTGAGCTTCCGCGACAGCAGCAGGATGAAGCCCACCGACAGCAGGGAACCCGCGAACGCCGCCGCGACCAGCGCCCAGGAGGACACCGCGCCCATCCGCTTCAAAAGGAGGATCATCGTGAGCGCCACCACCATCTTGGCACCGGAGGAGATGCCCAGCACGAAGGGCCCGGCGATGGGATTGCCGAAGAAGTTTTGCAGCAGGAAGCCCGCCAGCGACAGCGCGCCGCCCAGGATCGCCGCCATCAGGATGCGCGGCAGCCGGATCTTCCAGATGATCGATCCCTGCGTGGTGTCCGTGGCCCGATGCAGCAGGATGCGCAGGATCTCCCCCATAGGGATCGGCACGCTGCCGATGTTGATGTTCAGCACCGTGATCACGAAGAGCGCCGCGATCAACAGCGCGAACACCAGCTGGCAGCGGCCGCGCCGCCGGAAGCGTTCGCTGAAAAAAACAGGGGTTCTGTCCGCCATGCGCATTGCCCTCCATTCCCATAAAAAACAGGCGCGCCTCCCGCAGGAAGGCGCGCGCAAAGGGGAATGGCCCCGCCATTCCCGTTGGCAACCCGCTTTCGTCGGAAGCTGTTGACCGCCGCGCCCAGCAGGTTTCCTGGCTCGCGGATCGCCGCAGCTTCGCGCCTTCTCGCGCCGACAGGCGCAATGGCTTTTGCGAAGCGCTCCCCGCTCACAGTGACCGGATCGCCCGGGATTTTCACCCGGTTCCCTATTGTCCGCGCAGCGCGCGGCACTGGGCTGCTGTCTCTATTATAGGAAAACCGCTTCCAACTGTCAATATCGTCCGCTCGGCTACAACTGCAGATCCAGCGCCTCGAATCGCCGCGCGGCGATGCGGATTGCCGCCCCGGTGAGAATCAGCCATGCGGCTGCGCCGGCGGCCAGGCAGGCGAGCTTCGCACCCAGGTGGGCGGGGTCCGGGGTGTCCAGCACATCCCGCACGAAGGGCACGGCGTAGGTCGCCACGACGTCCAGCGTGATCAGCAGAAACATGGCCGCGGCCCCGAGGGCAAAGGGCACGCCCACCTTGCCGATGTCCCGGTAGTGCGCGGGAAAGAAGACGATGTTGAAGACGCCGAACAGCAGGAAGCCCTGCCCGATCAGCGCGAGGTTGCCGTCCATGCCGGCCTGGTTGTCCGCGCCGATCCAACGGCTCCGCAGCGCCGCGAAGGCCGCGCAGAGCGCGAGCTGCATAAGCTCCAGGCACGCGCCGAACAGCACCCGCCCGCGCACCGCCTCCCGCCGGGAGACGGGCAGCGCCAGCGTGAAGGCGGCGTCGTGGTTCTCGCGCCCGTCCAGGCAGATGAAGAAGATGCCCAGCGCCATGTAAAAGAAGCTGACGCCAAAGGGATAGTTGGGCACCAGCAGCAGCGCCGAGGTCGCCAGCATGACCAGCGCCGCCGGGTGCAGGCAGAGCCGGAACTCCTTTTTCAGCAGTAGAATCACGCTTCTCCCTCCCTCTCCAGGTGCGTCATGATCTCGTCCAGCGCGGGAATCCGGGCCCCCAGCCCCTCCGCGTCCTCCCGCCGCAGCAGCACCGTGTGCCCGTCGCGGACGGCGCAGGTGCCGAGCGCCAGGGCGCGAAGCGCCGGCGGAACCTCCCCCGGACAGCGGATCAGCCGGTAGGCCCCGGCAAAGTCGTCCATGGGCTGGTCCACCGCCACCGCGCCGCGCCGCAGGAAGATCACGCGGTCGGCACACTTCTCCAAGTCCCCGGTGATGTGGGTGGAAAACAGCAGGGTCTTCCCCTCTTCCCGCAGGGACAGGAAGACCTCCACCAGCTCCTCGCGGGAAACGGGGTCGAGGCCGCTGGTGGGCTCGTCCAGGATCAGCAGCTCCGCGCCGTGAGACAGCGCCAGCGCGAGGGCATATTTGATCTTCATGCCGTTGGAGAGGGCCGCCGGGGTCTTGTCCTCGTCGAGGCCAAAGCGGGACATGCACCTCCGGTAGGCCGCCTCGTCCCAGGTGTCATAGAAGCTCCGGGTCACGTCGGTGATCGTCCGCAGCTTCCTTCGGGTATAGTAGGTCATGCCCGCCGAGACGAAGCCCAGCCGCTGCTTGACGGCCCGGGCATTCCCCGCCATGTCCAGTCCACCGAAGCGCACCTCGCCCGCATCCGGATGCACGAAGCCCAGGATGCTGTTGAGCGTCGTGGTCTTGCCCGCGCCGTTGCGCCCGATCAGGCCGGTGATCGTGCCCGGCCGAAGGGCAAAGGACACGTCCCGCAGGGCAAAGCCGGGATAGCGCTTGCACAGTCCCCGCACAAAGAGCGGCGCATCATTTCCCGTCATGCCGCATCACCTCCAGCGCCTCCAGGAAGAAATTCGCGTTCACCAGGGCCAGGCCCTGGCTCTCGTCGCCCAGCACCATCAGCTGCGTTCCGGGCTGGAGATCGAACATCCGCCGCGCCTGCACCGGAATCACGATCTGCCCCTTGTCACCCACCGTGACCAGGCCGAACATGTGCTTTCCCCGCATTCCCGGCCCCACCGGCGGCAGGCCGATCTGCACCAGATCGTCCAGCGAAATCTCCAGTGCCTTTGCCAGCGCGCCCGCCATGGCCAGGTCCGGGGTGCTCTCCCCGGCCTCCCACTTCGCGATGGTCTGCCGGGACACGCCCACGGCCTCCGCCAGCGCCTCCTGGGTCAGTCCCGCATGCTTGCGCGCCGTAAGAATATTCTCACCGATCATACTTTTCCCACCTCTTCGCCCATTATAGAGCATCCAGGGCCCGCTTTCAATCCACGGAAGCTGACATTTTGGCGGTGCAATGTCAAAATGCGTTGACATTCCGCAGGTTTGGGCCGGCACTCCCCGTCCTCCTCGCGGGCCGACCCCAAAAGCGCGAGGACCCGCCTCCCGCCATCCGCGGGTTGCGGGTCCTCGCCTATATCGCGTCGTCCCTGTATGACTCCGAAAGTGGATTCGAACGGTCTTCCCCTTACGCCGCAGGAGCCAGCGCTTCCTCTGCCGCGAACGTCGCGGCGTTCGCGCCGGCGATGCGCCCGAACACGACGAAGTCGCAGACCGCGTTGCCGCCGATGCGGTTGCCGCCGTGGACGCCGCCGGTGGTCTCGCCCGCCGCGAACAGGCCGGGAATCGCGTTGCCCTCGGTGTCGATGACCTCGGTTTCGGGATTGATCTTGATGCCGCCCATGGTGTGATGGATGCCGGGGGCAATCTGGATGGCATAGAACGGCGCGGTGGACAGGTCGGCGTCCATGCCGTTGTTGCGGCCGAACTCCTCGTCCACGCCATTCGCCACAGCCTGGTTCCAGGTGTTCATGGTCTCAACGAAGGCGTCCACATCCACGCCCATGGCCTCGGCCAGCGCCTCATAGGTGTCGCCGGAGACCGCCATGCCCTGCTCGATATACTGAGCGGCGGACTTGTTGTTGTCCACCAGGTTCTAGTCGAAGATGATGTAGGCATAGCCGCCGGTCTGCTCCAGCTCCGCCGCGCTGACGGCATCGCGGGTGGCCAGATCGTTGGTGAAGCGCTTACCCTCCTGGTTCACGAGAATCGCGCCCAGGGAGCGCATCTTCTCGGACA
>JAFWBZ010000325.1 GCA_017537105.1 Clostridia bacterium
ACATCGTCGAGTTTGGGGGCGTCCGGTACCGCCAGGGCAAGCAGATCACCACGATCCTGCTGCTGGGCGTCGACCGGGTCTCCGTCCAGGAGGACCGGGAGGGCGTGTTCAACGGGGGCATGGCGGATTTCCAGCGTTTGATCGTCGTGGACGACGAGAAGAAGCAGGTCTGCCAGATCCAGATCGACCGCGACACCATGACGCCGGTGACGATCCTGGGTCCCCTGGGGGACGAGCTCGGCGAGGCGGTGCGCCAGATCTGCGTGGCCCACAGCTACGGCGATGGCGGAGAGAAGAGTATCGAGTACGCCAGAAGGGCGGTCTCCAAGTTTCTGCTGAATGCTCCGGTCGACTACTGCATTTCTCTGCGGATGGACGGCATCTCCGTGCTGAACGACCTGGTGGGCGGCGTCACGGTGACGCTGGAGGACGACTTCACCGCCCTGGATCCCTCGATGACGAAGGGCGCCAAGGTCACGCTGCACGGCGACCAGGCGGAGGCGTTCGTGCGAAGGCGCCGCGACATCAGCGGCGGCACGAATGAGGCGCGCATGAAGCGCCAGCAGCAGTACATCGGCAAGCTCTCCGCGGAGCTCAACCGCCGGTTCAGCCTCGACAAGAACTACGTCGGGGAGGTGTACGACGCACTGGGTGACTACATGTTCACCGACATGAGCCGCGGCCTGATGATCAACGAGGTCTGGCGGGCGCGGAAGTACATGCGCCGGGAGATCATTGAGATTCCCGGCACCCACACCGTCAACGAGAAGAACAACATGGAGTTTCTCGCGGACGAAGGAGCACTCAGGGACATCGTCCTGGAGCTGTTCTATGAACCCCTGACGTGAATTCCCGAACGGGGATTTGCTATATGCGGCGGGGCAGACCCTGCCGACAGTGAGAAAGGAGAACCTGACATGAAGAGAGCTATTTCCCTGATCCTCGTTCTGATGCTGAGCCTGGCCATGGTCGCCGTGGCGGAGTCCGCCGCGAGCCCCACCGACGTCGCGCTGATTCCCGCCGCCGCCGATGTGAAGATCGCCACCGAGCCCAGCGTGAATCTGTTCGTGGATGCTTCTGAAGAGGCACAGACCGAGGCCGCTGCCCAGCTGGCGAAGCTGGAGGCCGAGGGCAAGGAAGCCTTCTTCGGTGATGCTGCTGCCGAGATCGACGCTGCTACCAATGGCAACCTGGTTGCCCTGATCCCGATGGGCCTGGACGGCTACGAGGAGTCCATGGGCGACGTCACCGTGACCCTCGAGGTCCCCGCCGCCGAGGCGCTGACCGCTGGCCAGAAGATCGCCGTGGCCGTGGGCACCCCCAACGGCATCGAGGATGGCGCCGCCGTGTATGAGTGGGCCGTGTTCGAGGGCATCGCTGACGGCAATGGCGCTGTCGAAGTGACCATCGACGCCGCGACCATGGGCAAGATCGCCGCGGACGGCGCTCTGTTCGCGATCTACGCCTGATTCCGGCAAGCATTGTACATGGCTGAATAAAGCCCGTGGTGGAACGCGGAAGAACCGTGGACCCGTGAGGATCTCACAGTTTTCCGCGTTCCATTTTCGGGGCTCGCACAGATCGGAGATTTGAGAGATGTCAGAGAAACAGACGAAGCGCACGGCGATGGAAGCAAACCTGCCGGTAACGCAGGCAGCGGGGGAGGCGTTCTCCGAGGAGACGACCATCGATCTGCTGGAGCTGATGTACCAGATGCTTTCCCAGTGGAAGCTGCTCGTCAGCGCGGCCCTGATCGGTGTCTTCCTGGCAGGAATATGGGCGGTTTTGCTTGCAACGCCGAAGTATGAGGCAACCTCGACCATCTATGTGCTGAGCCGCAAGGACTCCGCGATCAACATGTCGGATCTGCAGATCGGCGCGGCGCTGACATCGGACTACATCGAGGTCTTCGACATGTGGGAGGTGCACGAGGAGGTCATCTCCAACCTGGACCTGCCCTACACCTATGACCAGATGCGCGGAAAGTTAAGGGTCAGCAATCCCAGCAACACGCGCATCCTGAACATCTCCTTCACCTCCACCTCGCCCGGGGAGTCCGCCCAGGTGGCCAACGAGTACGCC
>JAFWBZ010000326.1 GCA_017537105.1 Clostridia bacterium
CAGTTTGAGGTTCCGGTGAAGGCCGTGGCCGAGATGTTCCAGAACGGCTACATGCTGGGCGCGGACGACCTGGGCATCGACGAGATCCGCGCGCAGTTCGCGGCGGGCAGGGTCGGCATGTTCCCGGCCCCGTCGTATGACTACGGCGTGTACACCGCCCAGTTCCCGGCGGAGTGCAACTGGACCGTCATCGACCCGCCGACCATCGAGGAGGGCGAGGCCCCGTACAAGGGCGTGTACCTGGACCGCGTGGGCTGCTCCATCTGCGCGCCGGCCTATGACAACTCCAGCGACGCCCACAAGGCGGCGGTCGTGAAGGCCTTCTGCTTCCTGAACAGCGACGAGCTGAACGGCGCCATCTACTCCATTGGCGGCATGATCCCCTACAAGGTGAGCGTCATCGAGAACACCGAGCTGAGCCCCGACATGGGTCCGCAGTTCGCCCTCTTCTCCGACATCGCCAACTACACCAGCATGTCCCTGTACCCCGACGGCCTCCTGCCGCTGGAGGGCGACACCTTCACCACCGTCATGGACGAGATCATGCGCGGCGACCTGGAGTGGGACGAGGCCGTGCCCGATCTGAACGAGCGCTACAACGCGGCGTATCAGCAGCTGAAGGAGGAGGGCGACGTCGACCTGTCCGACTATGCCTACGCCTACGACATTTCCCGCTGATCGGACCATTTCGACGGGAGCCGGGCTCCGGCTCCCGCCCATGGGATGAAGCGCCGACCGGTTCATTCTCCAGGCCCGATGGGCGCTCGACGATCGGCGGATTCCCGGGATGCGATTCCTCCATGCGAAAGATGCGGCTCCCTGTGGACGGGAACGCATCTTTCGCGTGAAAGGGCCCGCCGCCGGGGCAGCCGACGCGGCCGGAGGAATAAACACCCTCCGTTTATTAAAACTCGCTTCATTTTTTGCCATTATATGCGCGTATTTTTTTATAAAAATCTTGCATATCGACAGGAATGAGAGTATAATCGTTATAGTTGTATTGATATTTTGCACTATCCAACGGGAAAGGCGCTGGAATTCAAAAGGACGGGAGGCTGAAATGTGGACAAGAGATATCGCAATCACTGGGACCGCAAGGAAGTGATCCAGAGCTATCTGATGATCGCGGGCTCGGTCCTCGGCATGATCGTGTTCGTGGTGATCCCGCTTTGCAGGATCATGCGCTGGTGCCTGTTCAGCTACAAGGGCTACGGCACGATCCGCTACGTGGGGCTCAACAACTTCATCCGCGTGTTCACCCGCTCGGACAAGTACTGGCTGGCGGTGAAGAACACCTTCGTGTTCGCCTTTGGCAAGCTGCTGGTGGAGATCCCGCTGGCGCTGGTGCTGGCCTTCCTGCTGACGCGGCCGCTGAAGGGGCGGGACTTCTTCCGCTCGGTGTTCTTCATGCCGTCGATGCTCTCCGTGGCCGTCATCGGCGTGGTGTTCACCTACCTGTTCAACCACAACCAGGGCGTGGTGAACTCGGCCATCAAGCTGATGGGCGGCCAGGGCGTGAAGTGGTTCTCCGACGGCACGACGGCCATGATCATGCTGATGATCGTCTCGATCTGGCAAAACTTCGGCATCAACATGCTGTTCTTCATGACGGGCCTCCAGAGCATACCGCCGGAGCTCTACGAGGCCGCGGCCATCGACGGCGCCTCCCAGCGGCAGCAGTTTTTGCGCATCACCATTCCCATGCTGGGGCCGGTGATGCAGATGGTGCTGATGAACGCCATCCTCGGCTCCCTGAAGGTCACGGACCTGGTGCTGACGCTGACCAACGGCAAGCCCAGCGGCAAGACCGAGGTGATGATGACCTACATCTACAAGCGGTTCTTCGGCGAGGGCGGCGGCGCGGCCATGGACTACGGCTACGGCGCGGCGCTGACGGTGGTGACGGCGGTGATCCTCACCCTCGTGACGCTTCTGTACCTGCGGGCCACCAAGAAGAACAGCGAGATCTACGGGAGGTGACGCGCGATGATGACCCACATGAGCCGTGGCGCAAAATTCGCGCTCTACGCATTCCTGGTGATCGTGGTGATCATCACCCTGATCCCGCTGCTGTACACGCTCTCCGCCTCCTTCAAGACGAACTTTGAGATCGCCAAGGGCGGCATCAACCTGATCCCCAGGCAGCCCACCTTCGACAACTTCAAGACCGTCTGGGGCATGAGCGGCACGACGCTGGACACCCGGACCACCTACGCGGACTACACCGTCAACTCCCTGAAGGTGTCGATGATGACGGTGGTGCTGGTGGTGTTCTTCACCTCCATGTCGGCCTACTGCTTCCAGCGCGGCAACTTCCCCGGGCGGAACCTGCTGTACTGGCTGTTCATGTGCACGATGTTCATCGGCGCGGGCACCATCACCATCTTCCCGCTGTTGCAGATCACCACGAAGCTGAAGATCAACAACCACCTGGGCCTGGCCCTGGTGCAGTTCGGCACCGCCGGCGCCAGCAACCTGTTCCTGACGATGGGCTATCTGAAGACCATCCCCAAGGACCTGGACGACTCCGCCAAGATCGACGGCTGCAGCTTCTTCGGCATCTGGTGGCGCATCATACTGCCGCTGTCCCGGCCGATCCTGGCCACCATCGCGCTGATGGCCTTCCGGGCCTCCTGGAACAACTACCTGATCCCCAACCTGATGCTGGCGGGCAACCAGCGGTTCACCACGCTGGTCGTGGCCGTGGTGCGGCTGCAGTCCATGGGCGGCGCGGGCGCCAGCCAGTACAACCTGATGATGGCCGGCACCATGCTGGCGATGCTGCCGATGCTGATCCTGTTCCTCTGCATGAACAAGATGTTCGTCGAGGGCATCACCCAGGGCGCGGTGAAGGGATGATCCATCGGTGACAATGGCAACGGGCGGGTCCAGTCCCGCCCGTTCCTTCGTGAAAAACACCATTGAGGAGGCGCAATCGACATGAGCGTCATGCGAGTGACGGCCGCCGGAGACGGCATGATCTTCCGCCGGCTGCCCGGCGAATACCCGGGGTTTGCCGAGGTGCGGGACTTTCTCGCCCGGGGCGACCTGCGCTTTTTGAACCTGGAGACCACCGTGCACCGCCACGAGACCTTCGGCGCGGCGGTCAGCGGCGGCAGCTGGTTCTGCACGGACCCGGAGATCCTGAAGGACGTGCGCGCCTTCGGGTTCAACGCGCTGTCCACGGCCAACAACCACGCCATGGACTACTCCCACGCGGGGCTGCTGAAGACGCTGGAGTACATCCGCGGGGCGGGCCTCGCCGTCGCGGGCACCGGCGCGTCCCTGTCGGAGGCCGCCGCGCCCGCCTATGTGGACACGCCCGCGGGGCGGTTCGCCCTCATCGGCGCCTGCTCCTCCTTCCACCCGGACGCCATCGCCGGCAACCCCGCCCGGGGCGTCCCGGCGCGGCCGGGGCTGAACGCCATCCGCTACAACACCGTCTACCGGCTGCCGGAGGAGGAGCTCGCGCAGCTTGAGCGGATCGCGGACGACATCATGATCAACGCCGCGGGGAACAACGAGCGCGCCCAGGGCTACGCGCCGCCCATCCCCGAGGGCCAGGCCGCCTTCGGCAAGCTGCGCTTCGAGCGGGCGGACGCCCCCGGCAAGCGCACCTCCGTGGACGAGCGCGACATGCGGCGGGTGGAGGCCTCCATCCGCGAGGCCCTGTTCATGGCGGACTGCGTGCTCGTGGCCATGCACTCCCACGAGATCCCCGCCCTCTCCAAGGAGGAGCCGGACCAGTTCTACGTGGAGTTCGCCCACCGCTGCATCGACGCCGGGGCCCACGCCGTGCTCGGCACCGGGCCGCACCTGCTGCGCCCCATCGAGATCTACCGGGGCCGGCCCATCTTCTACTCGCTGGGCGACTTCATCATGCAGCTGGAGAACCTGCAGTTCCCGCCCGCCGACATGTTCGAAAAGCAGGGCATGACCCCCGCGGACGGGCTGGACCGCATGTTTGACGACCGCTCCGGCCACGGCACCCACGGGCTGTACTACGAGAAGATCATGTTCGAGACCGTGGTGCCCTGGTTCGAGCTGGAGGACGGCGCGCTGCGGCGGCTGGAGCTGCTGCCCGTGGAGCTGCACTTCGACGCGCCCCGCTCCACCGGCGGCTGGCCGCGCCCCATGCCCGACGGCGGCATTCTCGAGCGCATGGCCGCCATGTGCGCGCCCTACGGCACGAAGCTCGACATCCGAAACGGCATCGGCGTCGTGGAACTGTAAACCGATTCAAAGGAGCGAGAAATATGAATCTGACCCGGGGAATGCAGGAATACATCCAGGAATCCCAGGAGGAGCTCAAGCAGCTGATCCGCGACCTGTGCGCCATCCCCGCGCCCTCCCACCACGAGGAGCTGCGCGCGGAATTCTGCAAGCGCTGGTTTGAGGAGGCGGGCTTTCCCAACGTGTTCATCGACGAGGCGCTGAACGTCGTGTGCCCGTGGCCCGCGGCGGACCCGGGCACGACGGTGTTCATGGCCCACACCGACACCGTGTTCCCGGACACCACGCCCCTGCCCTTCCGGGAGGACGAGGACACCTTCTACTGCCCCGCCGTGTGCGACGACACCGGCAACCTGGCGGTGATGATGATCGCGGCGCGCTGGTTCTTGCGCAGCGGCTGCGCGCCGAAGCACAGCCTGCTGTTCGTGGCCAACTCCTGCGAGGAGGGCCTGGGCAACCTCGTGGGCAGCAAGGCCATCGTGCAAAACTACGGCGACCGGCTGAAGGGCCTGGTCACCTTCGACGGCATCCGCTTCGAGCGGGCCGTCACCCGGGCCGTGGGCTCCCACCGCTACCGGGTGACCGTCACCACCGAGGGCGGCCACTCCTACGGCGCCTTCGGCAACCGCAACGCCATCCGCTACCTGGCCTCCATGATCGACGCCCTCTACGCGGTGAAGGTGCCCGAGAAGCCCGGCGCCAAGACCACCTACAACGTGGGCCTGATCTCCGGCGGCACCTCGGTGAACACCATCGCCCAGCGGGCGGAGATGCTCTACGAGTACCGCTCCGACGACGTGGAATGCCTGCTGGCCATGAAGCGCTGCTTCGAGGCCGTGGTGGAGGCCTACCGGGCCATGGGCATCGGCGTGGAGGTGGAGCTGGTGGGCGACCGCTCCTGCGCCAACGGCGTGAACCCCGCGGACCACGAGGCGCTGATCGCCCTCGCCGACCGCACCATCCGCGACGTCATCGGCAGGGAGCCGCTGCACGAGTCCTCCTCCGCCGACGCCAACAGCGCCCTCGGCGCGGGCATCCCCGCCGTGTGCCTGTCCGCCGTCCAGGGCAAGGGCTGCCACACCCGGGAGGAGACGCTGGAGCTGTCCAGCCTCGTCCCCGGCTGCCGCCTGGTGATGGATTTCATGGCGAATTTCTTCTATATCTGAGGAGGGGGCGCTGCCTTCCCCCGCAACCAAAAAGCGCTTCGCCTCGCCCGCCAGCGCGCCGATGGGGCGCATTCTGCGGGCGAGGCGAAGCCTGTGCTGCCCCGCGCAGCCGGAATCAGAGCCGGATTTTGTCCTTCAGGTCGGGCTTTTCGAAGATCATGCTGCGCTGCATGGCCATCTCGGTGCCCACGCCGGCGGCCTTCGCGCGGGTGTACATCGCCCAGGCGATGGAGACGTCGATGTAGGCCTGGCCCACGGCGTTGAAGTAGGTAAACTCGTCGTCCCGCTCGCGGCCGGGCTTGCTGCCGTCCAACAGGTCCACCAGGTTGCCGTAGATGTCCCGGTCGGTGATCTCCCCGGCCTTGTAGGCGCGGCTGAGCGTCTGCGTGCGGTGCTTGACGGTCTCCCAGTCGTCGCAGACGATCTTGTCCGCCAGCTTCGGCACGGCGAACTCCTCCTCCCAGCCGCCGATGTGGCTGTAGAAGGTGCCCGGGCGGATCCACGCCGCCTTCAGCAGCGGCGCCTGGGCGCTGGTGGCGGTGACGATGATGTCCGAATCCTCCACGGCCCGCCGCAGCTGGGTGTCGCAGGCGATGAAGCGCACGTCCGGCAGCAGCGGCTCAAGCGTGCGGATGAAGTCCTGCTCCTCGTGGGCGTACTTGGCGGCCACGTAGCAGGTGTCCAGCGACGGCCGCACGGACTTCATGCCCAGCAGGTGCATCCGGGCCTGCTCCCCGGCGCCGATGAAGCCGATGGTGCGGGAATCCCGCCGGGACAGCGACTCCGCCGCCAGCGCGCCCATGGCGGCCACGCGGATGTTCGAGCACAGCGTGCCGTCCATCACGCAGAGCGGGAAGCCCTTCTCGATCCCGGAGAGCACCGTGATGGCGGACAGGTTCTGCACGCCGAACTTCACGGGGTTGCCGGGAAACACGGACACCCACTTCACGCCGCAGACCTTCTCGTCCAGCAGCGTGGCGGGCAGGCAGTTGATGCGGTCCTGGGTGGCCTCGTCGAAGATCTGCACGATCTTGTCCGGGAACAGTATGCGCCCCTGCCGGTAGCGCAGCAGCCCCTGCCGCGCGGCCTCAATGGCCATGGGCAGGTCGAAGGCCCCGGCCTCGATCAGGTCCTCCTGGGACAGGTACAGAAAACGAATGGAATGATCGCTCACAATACAGCCCTTCCTTCCACGTTCTCTATGATGGCGGCCTCACGCCGCAAAGGATACTATTCCGCATGCGCCGCCTCCGCGGCCTCCATCGCCGCCCGCCTTCGCGCGGCGGCGGGCAGGATGCACTGGTAGGCCGCCGTGACCCCGGCCATCAGCACCGCCACCACCGCCAGCGCCGGGCGGTAGGAGCCCAGCACGTCGTGGCAGAGGTTCGACAGGGGCACGCCCACGGCGAAGCCCGCCGTGCTCACGGAGACGAAGATGCCCAGCAGCTTCTCCAGCTCGCGGTCGCCGAACAGGTCCGCCGCCAGCAGCGGGAGGATGATGGTCTCCATCGGCAGCGCCAGCGACATCATGGGGCCGTACACCGCGGCGGCCCACCGCGCCGAGGGCCCCGCCGCCGCCAGCAGCCCGATGGACGCCAGCGCCGCCACGCAGC
>JAFWBZ010000327.1 GCA_017537105.1 Clostridia bacterium
GTGCGGTCGCGGGCTCGGCCGGCGTGCCGGCATCCCCCACCGGCGCGGGCGCGCCATCGCCGTCCAGGATCTCGTCGCCGTTCATGCCGGCAGCCTCCCGGATCATCTGGATTTCGCGGGCATTCATCTTCTTGCCGTTGAGCAGATCGTACAGCACCGGCACTACGAACAGCGTCATCAGCGTGGCGTAGGTCAAACCGCCGATGGACACCACGGCCATGGGCTGCATCATCTCCGCGCCGGTGCCGTGGCCCAGCGCCATGGTGGACATGCCGAGGATGGTGGTCAGCGCGGTCATCAAAATCGGGCGCAGGCGCTGCCGCCCGGCCTCGACCAGGGCGTCGCGCTTTTCCATGCCGGCGATGCGCAGCTGGTTGACGCAGTCGATGAACACGATGCCGTTGTTGACCACCACGCCGGACAGCACCAGGAAGCCCAGCATGGCCACGATGGACAGGTCCATCTTCGTAAGCAGCAGCGCTAGCAGGCCGCCGGTAAAGGCCAGCGGAATGGTGAACATGACGATGATGGGGGACTTGAAGGACTGGAACTGGGCCACCATGATCAGGAAGATCAGCAGCACGGCCACCAGGATCATCCACACCAGGTCGTCCATGATGCCCATGACGGTCTCGTTTTCGCCGGCCAGCTCGACGCTGTAGCCGGAGGGAATGTCGTATTGCGCAAGATTTGCCTCGAAGGCGTCGCTGACCAGATTGGCGGCGTAGCCGTCCGCAATGGAGAAGGCCACGGTGACCATGCGCCGCTGGGACGCGCGGTGGATGGTGGAGAGGCTCTGGGCATCGAGCACCTCGGAGATGTCGCCGATGCGCACCAGCTTGTCCTCAGTGTCGTTTTCCACCTCGATCTCCAGATCCTGGATCTCCTCGGGGCGCAGGCCGAGGTTGCGGCCCTCGATCATCTGGATGTCCATTTCCTTGCCGTCCAGCGTGATCTTGCCGATCTGCACCTTCTCCATCAGCTTCTGGGCGATGAACTGGTACACCTGGCCGGTGGTCAAGCCCTGGTTGACGGCCTTTTCCTTGTCCACCACGATGCGCAGCTCGGGCACCGCCTCCTCCAGTCCGTCGCTGACGTCCGTGACGCCCTCGGTGTTCCGGGCGATCTCCGCCACGTCCACGGCGATGTTCTGCAGGATTTCGATGTCGTCGCCGGTGATCTCCACGGAGATGCCGGAGCCGGTGAGCATGGAGATGTCCATGGTGCTGGCCTGGGCGGTCAGCTCGGCGTCGTATTTCGCGCCGACGGCCTCGATTTCGGCGGCGATGTCGGTATTCTTCCGCCCGGCGGATTCATCCACGATGATGTAATAGGAGAAGCCGCCGCCGGAGGAGAGCATGGTCCCAGAGCCGTTCATCAGGCCGATGGACTGCACGCCCTCGATGGCCAGCATGTCGTTCATGATGGCGGTGGCCTGGGCCTTCTGGTCCCGGTCGGACATCTCGATGTCCGGCACCAGACTGGCGCTCATCTGTCGGGAGTTGACCTCCGGCATGAAGGAGATGCCCATGCCGGAGACCTGCATGCCGGAGAATACCAGCAGCCCGACGGCCGCGAGCAGCACCAGCGGCTTGACCTTCAGCACGCCCCGCAGCAGCGCCGTGTAGGCCGACTGGATCTTCGCGAACAGGCGCAGCTTTTTGGGCTTGGACCGGCGCATCAGGAAGGAGGTCATCATCGGCACCACGGTCATGGCGACCAGCAGGCTGGCCAGCAGCGAGTAGCCGATGGTCAGGCCCATGTCGGCGAACAGGTCGCGGGCCATGCCCTTCACGAACACGATGGGCAGGAAGACGCAGATGGTGGTCAGCGTCGAGGACAGCAGCGCGCCGGAGACCGACTTCACGCCCTCCACGCAGGCGCGCAGCAGCGGCACCTTTTCCTCCCCGTGCAGGCGGTAGATGTTTTCGACGGAGACGATGGAGTTGTCTACCAGCATGCCGATGCCCAGGCTCAGGCCGGACAGCGACAGCACGTTCAGCGTGATGCCGGAGAAATACATGCACACAAAGGCGATGACCACGCTGATGGGAATGGAAAACGCCACGGTCAGCGTGGGCCGCCAATCCAGCAGGAACAGCAACAGAATCAGGATCGCCAGCGCGCCGCCGGTGATCAGGTTGTTCAGCACGGAATCGACCACCAGGTCGATGTATTCGCCCTGGTTCATCAGGTCGACGATGTGCAGCGCCGGGTCCGACGCCTGCAGCGCCGCCGCCCGGGCGAGGATGGTGTCGGCCACGTCCGCGGTGGAATAGGTGGACTGCTTTTCCAGGGACAGCAGTATGCCGTCCTGGCCGTTCAGCTTGGTGAACACGCTGTCGCGATTGTCGGCGAGCTCCACCCGGGCCACGTCCAGCAGGCGCACCTCGTCGATGGATTCCAGCCCAAGGTCGAATAGCTTCATGTGCTTCAGCTCGCCCACGGCGCCAAACTTGTTGCCCACGCGCACCAGCACCTGGTCCTCCTCGGCGTCCTTTACGTAGCCCGCGGGCATGGACAGGTTCTGCGCGCCGATGAGCCCGGCGACCACCTGCACGGTGATCACGCCGTCGAGCCCCGCCTCCTCAAAGGCTTCGTCCCGCTTTTCGTTGAATTCCTTGCGGGCCTTGGCCAGCTGTGCCGAGGCCTCGTTCAGCGCCTCCTCTGCCTTGGCGAAGGCGCCGCCCATCATGGCCCGGGCCTTCTCCAGCGCGCCCTTGGCCTCGGAGAGCTTGGTATCCTCGTCGATGCCTTCGATGAAGCCGCCGGGGATGATGCCCTGGCTGAGTTTGTCGATCATGCCGTTCATCTGCTCGATGCCGGCATCCATCTGGGCGAGGCCCGCCTGGGCCTGCTCGTACTGGGCGTTCAGCGCATCCGGATCCTGGAGCAGCGCCACCGCCTGATCCGCGCCGGATTCCTCCAGCGCCTGGATCTCGCGGTCCAGCTGCGCGATGCGGGCGGAGAGCAGCTCCGCCGCTCCGCCGGACAGGCCGAGCTGTTCATCCATGGCGTCGATGGTCTGGGCCAGCTGGTCGATGCGCTCGTCCAGCGCAGCGATGCCGGCCTCCGCGGTGGCGATGAGGGCCTCGGTGTTTTCATCCCCTGCCCGGAGCGTCTCCAGCGCGGCCAGCTTGGAGGCGTAGCTGGCGTTCAGCGAGGCGATGCGGATGTTCAGCTGGTTGACCGCCACGGTCTTCTCTGCAATCTGACGGTTCAGGTCGTCCCGCTGCGCCAGGGCGGCGTCGAGCTCCGCCTGCAGCTGAGGGAGCGTGGCCTCGTCCGCCATCGCGCCCGTCAGCCGGCGCAGCGCGGAGAGCGCGTCTGAATCGCCCTCGCCGGCGCTGGACGCCTCGTTGGAGGGATTCGAAGGCGCGGCGGGGGGCTTTGCCGCGGCATTGTCGGGATCACTTTCGCCGGAGTCGCCGGTTCCTGCATCGCTGGAATCGCGGGGTGCGGCGTCGGAAGATGCATCCTTCGGAGTTTCGGAGCCGTCGCCGGATGCATCCGCGGGGGCCTCGGTCGCATCGTCGGAGGGCGTCGCCACAGGCGCCTCGGTTGAACCGTCAGAGGGCGCTTCAGTCGCATCGACAGATGGCGCGGCGGAAGGTGCGTCGGTCGTATCGGCGGAAGGCGCGTCGGTCGCACCGTCGGAGGGGGCTTCGGTCGCGTCGTCGGAGGGCGCGGTGGAAGGCGCGTCGGTTGCGTCGTCGGAGGGCGCCGCCGTGGGAGCCTCGGTCGCCGCGCCGGAAGGCGCCGCCGTGGGATCGGTCTCCGGGCTGGACAGCGCGGAGATGCGGGCGGTCAGATCGTCGATTTCCGTTTGCAGCGCGTCCCGCTGGGCGACGAGCTCGTCCAGCTCGGCCTGGGTCCTGTCGCGCTCGGCGTGGGTGCTGACGATCTCCTGCGCCAGGCTGTCGGTTTCTGCCTGCAGCGATTCCTCGTCCTGCAGGCGCAGATCGCTGATGTAGTCCCGCAGGGCCTGGCGCTGGGCGGCAAGCTCCTCCCGTTGCGACAGGATTTCCTGCAGCTGCGCGGACAGATCGGGCACATCTCCGTCCTGGAGGGCGGCCAGCTGCTGCTCCAGCTCGGTCTTCTGCTGCTTGAGGGCCTCCAGCTGCCCTGCGGCCAGGACCAGCGCGGCCTTTTCGCTGTCGGACAGATTCATCGCACGCTCCATCGCGGCGATGGCGGCGGCGAGGCTCGCCCGCTGGGCCACGAGATCGTCCCGCTGCCGGGTCAGCTCCTCGATGGTGGGGGTGATCTGCTTTTCGCCGTCCTGGATGGCCTTCAGCGCCTGGTTGATGCGGGAGTTGGCGGTGGCCCTGGCGTTGGCGAGCTGCCTGCGGCCGTTGGAGAGCTGCGCCTGCCCCTCGTTGAGCTGCCGCTCCACCTTAGACAATTCCTCGTCCAGTTCCTCAAGGATGGCGCTGTTCAGCACGTCGATGCGGCTCTGCTCGATGGTCACGTCCACCTCCTGTTCGATGACGCCGGAGGCGTTGGCGGAGGCCACACCGTTGAGGGCCTCGAAGGAGGGCACAAGCTCGTCCGCCACGTAGTCGGACAGCTCCAGGATGTCCATGTCGTCCCGGGTGACGGAGAGGATCGCCACGGGCAGCATGTCCGGGTTGAGCTTCAGCGCCACGGGAGCGCCGATATCGTCGTCCCAGGTGCCCTTGAGCTGGTCCAGCTGTGCGGAGATCTCGATCAGCGCGGTGTCCATGTTCGCGCCGTCGTTGAACTGCATGATGACCACGGAGACGTTGTCCCGGGATTGGGAGGTGATCTTTTTGACGTCCGTCAGCGTGGCAAAGGAGGCCTCCATCGGCCGCGTAATCTCGCCCTCCACCTGCTCCGGCGTCGCACCAGGATAGGGGGTGTACACCACCACGTAGGGAAGGTTCATGCTCGGCAGCAGGTCGGTGGTCATGTGCTGAAAGGAGATGTACCCCAGCACCAGCACCAGCAGGATGCCGACGATGATCGTATAGGGCTTCTTGACGGAAAGCTTGGACAGCATTTTAGAGCCTCCCCGGAGAGAACAATTATCTATATTATATTCTATGTCGGATGTATGAATTGAAGATAAACAAACCCGCCCAAACCAATCTTAGCCAGACGGCAGGCGGGTGTCAATGCACCGGAGACTCGTTTAACCCAATCTGCAAAAAAGGGTCAGGCCCTGCCTTCGGCAAGCAGCTCGTCCAGCAGGCGTGCGGCTTCCGCGACCAATTCAGGGCAGGGCCGCTTTTGATAGTAGCTTTCGCTGCGCTCGGAGGGGTCGGTCCGGGGGACGACACCCGCGCCGGTGAGCAGCTCCCGGCAGAGGATGCTCCCCTCGGCGTCCCGAAAGCGCCGGGCGAATTCCTGCACTCGGGCGTAGTGGGCCTTTTTGGCGGGAAAGTCGCCGGGTTCGGTCCAGCCTTCGACGAGCCCCAGGACCATGAGCGCACCGGAGACGGCGCCGCACACCTCCCGCAGCCCGCCCAGGCCGCCGCCAAAGGAGGCAGAGACGCGCATGGCGGTGGCCCGGTCCAGCCCGGTGATGTCTCCGAAGGCGCACAGCACGGCCTGGGCGCAGGTCATGCCGGAGAGAAAGTTCTGCCTTGCCATTGCGGCGTGCTCGATCATGGCCGATTCCCCCTGCACAATTTGGGATCATTATAGCATGCGGGCAGGCGGCGGCGCAAGGCCGGGCCGCGCGGGCCGCGGCGACAAATAACATTTCTGATACAGACGGGGAAAAGCTCGGCGCACTTGCGACCAACGCTGTCAACCTTGAACATGGATTAACAGATCGGATCTGAACCTATCCGTAGGGGCGATCATCAAGCGCCCGCTTCATTTTCATTTGACAGTATTGCCCTACGACGGGGTTGCGCTTGAAGCGCTGCCTGACAAACGTCAATTTGTGGGATGTATGTGGCAGGCGGGGCGTACAGATCCTTCGACTTCGCTGCGCTCCGCTTAGGATGACAGGGCTTACCCGGGAGGATTGCACCCAAGTATATGTCTATCGGTGCCCCTGCAGCGGGAAAAAGCGCAACATAGTGGTGGGGCTTACCCTCAAGTGGCGGGCCAAGCCGCTGCTCAGGGTCTGACAGGGCATATCACATGGCAACAGGGACGGTTGATCAACTGTCCCTGTTGCCATGTTGTATCCGATGCTTACTTGCGCCTTGCCGCTTCGATCCGGTACCGCCCCTTCTGCTTGAACAGAACGCGGGTGTGCACCTTCTCGATTGCCGGGTCCATGGATTCCAGCTTTCCATCGAAGGAATCGATGATCAGCAGATCCTTGGCTCTGAGATCCTCGCGGCGGGTGACGCTCGAGCGATAGCCGACCACCGTGACAAAGTGGCGGCTTCCCGGATGGGTGATCGCCTCAACCATCAGGATCTGCGGCACGCCCGCGCTGAGTAGATCGTACAGGCGGGCCATCATGTTGTTGGCGCTCGCGTATTTTTCCGTGGAATACTTGAGCTTTTTGCTCGTTCTGTATCTGCCCCTGGCGTAGGACAGGCTCACATTGGGAACATTGTCCACCAGGCAGTACACATAGTAGTTGGCGAAGCCCAGGCAGTATCCGCTGTATTTGCCGGTTCCGTTCGGCGATGTGCAGATATAGTTGAGAACCTTGCCCTCGTAGGATATGGGATCGAGGGGCGTGTTGACCACCTTGAACACCTCGCCCCTGTAGGAGGCGAGCTTCATTTCAGGCGCCCAGCCCACGCGGAACCATCCCTTCGCGCAGCCGTAATCAAAGGCCCTGCTGCCCCAGGGCGCGTGCGCGGCTTCAATCGCGCAGCTGTCAAAGGCGCTGTTCGCAATGGAGGTCAGCGAAGCGGGGAGCGTGATCTCCCTCAGCCCAGATCTCGCAAAGGCCTTTTCACGAATAACGGCGATGCCCTCGGGAACAACCAGCGCTGTGATGTCGGCGTTGCCAGTGAACGCGCCTGCGGCGATCTCAGTCACCGGCACGCCCTCGATCCTTGAGGGCATGACTACGCTGCCGCCGGGTCCCGTGTAGCCCGTAATGATGCATGTGCCGCCGGAAATCGTGTAGTCAAAATCGCTGGCGCTGGGCTTTACCACCCGCACCGTGCATGCGGCGGTGATGCCGGCATCCTGGTTCGAAACGACCGTAATCCTGGCCGTGCCTTCGCCGACGGCGGTTACACAGCCGACTTGATCGATGATGGCCACCTGAGGGTTGTCAGAGCTGAACGTCAGGTCGTCCATGCTCACGCCGTCCGCGTCGATCCTGACCTGCAGCATCTGGCTTTCCGAAATATCGAGCGTTACCGTGCTCTGCGGGAACGCCAGCCCGCCGGGATCATCGGTCACCTGAACGCTGCATTCGGCCACACAGGCGCTGTTGCCGTTTGCGGTCGCGGTGATCAGCGCATTGCCGACGCCCACGGCCTTTACAATTCCGCCATTGACCGTGACCAGCGAGGGATCGCTGCTCCACCAGGTCACGCTGTGGTCGCGCGCGTTTCTCGGCTGAACCTGTGCGGCCAGCAGATAGGGATCGCCCTTCCGCAATGCGATGTGGCTCGCGTTTATGGAGATGCCCTTAACCGACGCCGTTCCGGAGACGATCGTCAGATTGTAGGTCGCCTTCTTGCCGTTGTGGGTCTTGGCGGTGATCTTCACATTGCCCTCGCGGATGCCGGTTACAACGCCGTCGCCGGTAATGGTGGCGCGCTTCGAATTGCTGGTGGACCAGGACACGGTCGTCATGCTGGCGGCGGGCGAAAGTCTATAGCCAATCGCCATCTCTTCGCCCACGCTGAGCCTGTTGCCCGGCGCCGTCAGGGCGATCGATTTCGGCGCGCCCATCGATTTCACGCTGACGCTTGCGGAAAGGCCGTTCCAGGTCCTTATGGTGATGGTCGCAAATCCGGTCTTTACCGCCTTCAGCTCGCCGCTGGCAGAAACGGTCACGACCTTCTTGTTGCTGGTGATGAAGCTGCAGGCATTCGCGCATTCGCTGTAGCCCTCCGCGGTGACGGCATAGTCCAGCTTCTGCTTCTGGCCAACGGGGATCACCACAGGCTCTGAATTCGCGGTGATCTGCGTCGGCGCGGCCTTGACGGTGATCTGGCAGCTCGCGCTCAGCCCGTTGTAGGTCTTTACGGTCAGCGTGGCAGCGCCGATTGCGCAGGCGGTCACCCTGCCGCCCTCCACGGTGAAGACCGCCTCGTCGTTGCTCTGCCAGGTCAGACCGCCGCCGGCGTTCTTCGAAAACGTCACCTTCGGTGCCCACACCTGGCCGACGCCCAGCACGACAGAGGACGCGCTCAGCTTGATGCCGGTGGGCCGTTTCTTTACCGTGATGGTCACGGTCACTTTCTTTTTATTGTAAGTGGAAACGGTGATCTTCGCCTTGCCCGCCTTCTTCGCGGTGATCAGGCCGTTGGCGTTCACCGCGGCGATCTTCGGGCTGTTGCTCTTGTAGCTGAAGTGGGACGCGCTGCCCTCGGGGATGGTCGGCACGAGCTGGAATGTCTCGCCCACGCCCATCGTGCGCGAGCCGGTGTTGAGCGCGATGCCCGAGGGGGCGTTCATTACCACGAGCTCCTGCGTCGCGTCGATGCCGTTGTAGGCCTCCACGAGCAGCGTCGTCCGCCCGGCCTTGCGCCCGGTGACGCTGCCTGCGCTTGTGATGGTGGCGATGGCGGCATCGCTGCTGTAATACCTTAGCTTGGCGCATGCGCCGGCGGGCTCGACCGTCGGCCTGAGGGCGCAGCTTTCCCCGGCGCCCAGCGTCAGCGTCGGCGCGGAAAAGCTGATTCTCTGCGGCTCCGCCAGCACCGTGATGACGCACTTCGCCTTCTTGCCGTTGAAGGTTTTGACCGTCAGCGTGGTTTTGCCCGGCTGCATGGCCTGCAGCATGTTCACGCCGTCGAACCGGACGATGCCCGGATTGCTGTCGGTCCACCGCAATTGAGAGGCGGTGCCGCCGGGCAGCTTGACCGAGAGATTGGCGCGCTCCGTCACCCCAAGGGTCAGCTTGCTGCTGCTGAGCGTGACCTTCTTCGGCGCGTTCTTCACGTTCACCTCGAACGTGGCCGTCTGGCCGTTCTTCGTGGTCACGCGGATGAATGCTTTGCCCTTCTTCTTCGCCGTTACGACGCCCGCCGAAGACACGGTGGCGACCTTCGTTTTGCTTGAGGCGAACGTGCACTCAGAGGCCGTGATCCCTGACTTCTGCGAGAGCGCCGTCCACTTTTCCCCGATGCCAAGATTGATCTTCTCCGCCGCGAGCGAGAGCGCGGTTTGCGGATCGTAGAGCGCCATTTCGCCGGAAATGATCCTGCTGTTGGCGTCAAAGCTGAGCGTGTCGGAATCGGAGAGCGCAAAGCTGACCGTTCCGGAGCGGATCGTACGCTCGCCGGTTTCGATGCACTGGATCAGCTATGGGCAATTGCTGATGTCGACCGTGGCGAGGCTGTTGCCCGCGCAGTTCAGCAGGCTCAGCGCCACCTGGTCCAGCGACAAGCCAGTCAGGCTGTTGTTATTGCAGACCAGCGTCTCCAGGGCGCTGCCCTGGCCGATGGTGAGATTCGTGAGGCGGCAGTTCGCGCATTTGAGCTCGGTCAGCTGTGCGTTCCGGCTGACATCAAGCACCGCAAGGTCCGACCCGCTCACATGCAGCACCCTGAGCTTTGGGTTGTTCTGCAGATCAATGGCGGTCAACCGGCTGTCCTCGCAATTCAGCGTTTCGAGCGCCGCAAACGGGGACAGATCCACGCTGGTCAGCCAGAGCCCCTTCAGGTTCAGCGCCTTTATCGCCGTGAAGTTTTCGAGACCCTTCAGCGAGAACACCTTGCCGACATCTGAAATATCGAATTCGGCAACGGCCAGGCGCTCTTCGTCGGACAGCACGCCGTCACCATCGGCATCGTATGCGTCAGCCACATAGGCCTGAAGCCGCTCGTCCGGGAAGAGATTCGAGTCGATGGTCATGCCGACGACGCCTTCATAGCCCTGCTCGAACAGCTCTTCGGGCTCGTCGAGGGCGCCATTCGACTGTGCCTCGAGCAGTAGGGCGTCTGGCGCATCCTCAGCTTCGGCAGGCGAGGGCTGCGCATCGCTGTCAGCCTGCGACTCGGCGTCGGCGGGCGCCACATCGGTGGGATCCGCGTCGGCGGGATTTTCGTCAACGGGATTTTCGCCAACAGGATTTTCGTCGGCGGGATTTTCGTCAGTGGGCTCACCGTTGAGGGGGAGGCTGACCTCCACCTCCTCCGGCGATGCCTCTCCCGGCAGTGCATTCTCCGCCAACTGGTCATCCGGCAGCAGGTCGTCCAGCATAAAGTCGTCCAGCATAAAGTCGTTCTGCTCTTCGACGATCGCGTCGACCGCCATGCTGATGATTTCATCAGATTCGGACAACGTCACCGGCAGCGACGAGCAGAGCAGGGCGACGATCAGCAGAGTTGAAAGGAACTTTCTCATGGACATCAGACTCCCACGCGATAATTACCTAATTATAACTCTTTTTAAATGATACATGATGCGGGCGGCACTGTCAAGTGAATTCAGCATTGGCGAACTGGCCGCGGGTGCTTTGGCCAACTCCCCGCGCCTGATTCCTTCCGCGGTTACTCCTCCTCGCTTCCAATTTACGGTTCAAACGGGATAGTTACCTGAAATTTATGTAAAGAACCGGCGCAAGCCCCCTTTTTGCCGTTGACGCGCTTTAAAATTATGAGTATAATAGTATGATGTACGATAATGCTTGAAATGGCTGCGTGTGCGCGGTCAGATAGCAGGGAGGAACAAGCGACATGAAGAAAAGTCTGATCAAACTGGGAATCGTCGCGCTGCTGATTGTGGTTGCGGCGTTCCTGGCACTCAACGGCCTGCACTTCGGGGACAATCCGAAGTACCTGAAGCCCGTGGGCGATGCCATCAGCCTCGGCCTGGATCTGAAGGGCGGCGTCTCCACGGAGTACCGGGCCACGGATACCAGCATGGAGAACTACGCCGTGCTGATGGACAACACCATCGGCGCGCTGCGCAACCGCCTGACCAGCGCCGGCTTCACTGAGGCCACCGTGGCCACCCAGGGCTCGGACCGCATCCTGGTGGAGATCCCGGACGTGGAGGACCCCGAGGAGGTTGCCCGCATCATCGGCACCCCCGCCCATCTGGAGTTCATCGACCCCAACGGTGAGGTGGTCATCGAGGGCAGAAGACCCGCGAGGCCTATGTGGATTACGCCAATGACGACCGCACGCAGCTCGGCGTGGGCTTCCGTCTGACCAGCGAGGGCAGCAAGGCCTTCGCCGAGGCCACCACCAAGTTCGTGGGTCAGACCATCTCCATCAGCCTGGACGGCGAAGTGATCTCCGCGCCCACCGTGAACACTCCGATCACCGGCGGCCGCGGCATCATCACCGGTTCCACCAGCGTCTCCACCGAGGACAGCTACAACTGGGCCAAGGGCCTGACCATCCAGATCCAGTCCGGCGCGCTGCCGATGGACATCGAGGAGGTCGAGACCCGCGCCATCTCCGCGACGCTGGGCGTCGAGGCGATTCATGGCGCGCTCATCGCGGGCATCATCGGCCTGATCCTGATCCTGATCTTCATGCTGGTCATGTACCGTCTGCCCGGCGTGGCTGCGGATATGGCGCTGCTGATCTACGTGCTCATCGTGTTCTATGCCCTGGCCATCACCGGCGTGCAGCTGACCCTGCAGGGCATCGCCGGCATCCTGCTGGGCATCGGCATGGCGGTGGACGCCAACGTGGTCATCTTTGAGCGCTTCCGCGAGGAGCTCAAGGAGGGCCGCACCCCGCTGAACGCCGTGAAGTACGGCTTCCGCAATGCGGGCCGCGCCGTCGCCGACTCCAACATCACCACCCTGATTGCCGCCATCGTGCTGATGATCTTCGGCACCGGCACCATCAAGGGCTTCGCCATCACGCTGACGATCAGCGTCATCGTCTCCCTGTTCACCGCTGTGGTGATTACCCGCAGCCTGCTGATCCTGATCTGCAAGCTGGGCGTCAACAACCGCAAGGCCTATTCGCGCTGATGAGGAGGGAACGAGCATGAAAAAGACGTTTACCGGAAAAACGCGCCTGTTCCTCTGCATCTCGGGCGCAATCATCGCCGTGGCGCTGATCCTGCAAATCGCGGGCGCCGGCATGAACCTGGGCATTGACTTTACCGGCGGCTCCATTCTGAGCTATTCCGTCGGTGAAAACTACGACGTCAACGACGTCATCACCATCCTGCAGTCCGCGGGGTACTCCGACCAGCCCACCAAGGCTGCGCCGTCTGCCGCGTCCATCGCACTGCAGGCCGAGCTGGCGGCCAAGGCCGCGGCGGAGGAGACCGCCGAGACCGTGGAAGAGGCCGCCGAGGAGACCGCCGAAGCTGCGGAGGAGACCGCCGAGGCCGCGGAAGAAGCTGTCGAAGCGGCTGCTGAGGTCGCCGAAGAGGCTGCCGATACCGAGGAAGAGGTCGTCGAGGAGACCGCTGAAGTCGCGGAAGAGGCCGTCGAGGACGACTTTGTGCCGATGCTGAACCTGGACAAGTCCGGCATCGCGGAGGACGGCTTGACCGACCTGCAGATTCGCCTGAAGCTGGCGGACGCCACCAAGGGCATGGAGGAGGTCGTGGCCAACGCCGTGCAGGGCGTCGTGTCCGGCGCCACCGAGACCAGCTATCGCACCGCCACCAATCTGGAGGTCAGCGACTTGGGCTACGACCTGAGCTATGCTGGCGGCAACATCATCGAGTTCGACATGGGCGGTGACTTCGACAAGGCTGCCGTGGAGAGCGCCGTGAACGCCGCGCTGGCGGAGGGCGGCTACAAGCTGACCGAGATCCTGTTCGTCAAGTACGACGCCGAGGCGGAGGCCGCGGAGCTGGCCGAGGCGGAGGCTGCCATGCTGGCCGGAGAGGCCGAGATTGAGGCGCCCGGCGAAGAAGTCGAGGCCGAGGAGGCCGCCGAGGAAGCGGTGGCTGAGGAGGTCGAGGCGGTCGACGAGGATACCGAAGAGACCGGCACCAGCCTGCGCATCCTGATCAACATGGACGACGTGACCAGCCAGGTGCGCTCCATCATGGAGCAGCAGATGACGGCGAAGTATCCGAACTTCCGCTTCATCTCCGTCGACCACGTGAGCGCCATCGCGGGCCGCGACCTGCTGTCCAACGCCATCAAGGCGCTGCTGATCGCGTTCGTGTGCATGCTGATCTATATCGCGATCCGCTTCAGCCCGCTGTCCGGCGCCGCCGCGCTGTTCGCCCTGGTGCACGACATCCTGATCATGTGCTCCTTCATGGTGTTCTTCCGCAGCCTGTTCCAGGTGAACAGCCCGTTCATCGCGGCCATCCTGACGATCGTCGGCTATTCCATCAACAATACGATCATCATCTTCGACCGCATTCGTGAGAATCGCAAGCGCCCCGGCATGTCCCAGATGGACATGATGGACATCGTGGAGGTCTCCGTCAGCAGCACGCTGGCGCGCACCATCAACACCACGCTGACCACGCTGATCACGCTGGTGTGCCTGTTCATCTTCGGCGTGTCCTCCATCCGTGAGTTCGCGTTTCCGCTGATCGTCGGCATGCTCGCCGGCACCTACTCCTCTGTGCTGCTGAGCGGCCAGGTGTGGGCCATGTGGGAGAAGAAGCTGGAGGGCCGCAAGGCCTCCAAGCAGGCCAAGTAACCAAACACTCCAAAGGAATTAGGAATCGACGCTCTGCCGGTTCCTAATTCTCTTTTCCGGGCGGACGGGCGCGCGCCATGCGCTCTATTCTTCAAAAGGCAAACGGGAGACGATATGCTTCGATATGTCAAGCGCAATGCCGGCGGGAGCGGATTCGAGCGCCCCGACGACATGCCGGAGGCCCTGTACCGGCTGCTCCTGGAGCGGGGAATCCGCTCCGCGGCGGAGGCGGAGGCGTTTTTGCACCCCGGCGTTCGCGACCTGCTCGATCCCATGCTGCTGAGCGATATGGGTCCGGCCTCGGAACGCATCCGCGACGCCGTGGAGGCGGGGGAGGCCATCTGCGTCTACGGAGACTACGACGTGGACGGCGTGTGCGCGTCGGCCATTCTGCTGATGTGGCTGCAATCCCGGGGCGCGAACGCCCAGGTATACCTGCCCTCCCGACACACGGAGGGCTACGGGCTGAACGAAGGGGCGATTCGGGAGATCGCGGGCTGGGCAAAGCTGATGGTCACGGTGGACTGCGGCGTGACCTCGGTGGCGCTGGTCCGACTGGCGCAGTCGCTGGGGCTGGACGTGGTGGTCACCGACCATCATCGGCCCGTCGAGGACGGGGAGGGCTTCTCCCTGCCCCCGTGCCCGGTGGTGAACCCGCTGCTGAACGGCTACCCGTTCCCGCACCTGTGCGGCGCGGGCGTGGCGTGGAAGCTGGTGTGGGCGCTGTCCGGAGAGCTTCCGCTGCAATTCGTGGACATCGCCGCGCTGGCCACGGTGGCCGACGTGGTTTCGCTGACGGGGGAGAACCGCGCGCTCGTGCGCCTGGGGCTGGACCGCATCAACGCCGATCCCAGGCCCGGCATCGCCGCGCTGATCGAGGCGGCGGGGATTTCCGGAAAGCCGGTGACCTCTACGGCCATCGCCTTCCAGCTGGCGCCCCGGCTCAATGCGGGCGGGCGGCTGGACACCGCCCTGCGGCCGCTCCGTCTGGTGACCTCGACGGACCCGGCGGAGGCCCGCTCCCTGGCGGAGGAGTTGGACGACGCAAACGCTGAGCGCCGGCAGATCGAGCAGCAGATCCTGCGGGAGGCGGAGGCACAGCTCCAGGACTTCGATTTTCTCCGGCACCGTGCGCTGATCCTCTCGGACGCAGACTGGAACCCCGGCGTGATCGGGCTGGCGGCCTCCCGGCTGGTGGAAAAGTATCACTATCCGGTGGTGATGCTGGCGGATCAGGGCGAAAAGATGACCGGCTCCTGCCGCAGCATCGAAGGCGTGGACATCCACGCCGCGCTCACCGGCTGCGCGGA
>JAFWBZ010000328.1 GCA_017537105.1 Clostridia bacterium
AGCGCCGCGTCCCCGCCGGGCACGGGCAGCTCGTAGGCCGCGCCCGCGAGCCTGCGCCGCGCGATGTTGCGCGTGAGGGGCACCCGGTCGACGCCGATGAAGTTGCGGCCCAGCTTCCGGGCGGCCTCCAGCGTGGTACAGCTGCCCGCAAAGGGGTCCAGCACCCAGTCTCCGGGGCGGGAGCCGCAGCGCACGATGCGGTCCAGCAGCTTCAGGGGCTTCTGGGTGTCGTAGCCGGTGCGCTCCGGGTCCTTCTGCTGCAGGTGGCTCACGTCGTCCCACACGTCCGAGGGCGCCACGGGGTCGTCGTCATAGTAGGTGTACACCCGGTCCCCGACGCGGATGGAGCGGTAGACGCGGCCGTCCGGGTCCACGTGGCGGCGCATGTGGTTGGTGCGCGGCGCGGCGGGCGGCGCCATCACCGCCTCGATGTTGAAGTCGCAGCGCTCCGTCTTCCGGTAGAACAGGATCACGTCGTGCTTCCGGCTGAAGTGGCGCATGCTGCGCCCGCCGGACTGATAGACCCAGATGATCTCGTTGAGGAAGTTCTCCTCGCCGAAGAGCTCGTCCATCAGCAGGCGCATGTGCGGATGCAGGCGATAGTCGATGTGTACAAAGATCATGCCGTCCGCCGACAGGAGCTCCCGGCAGCTGCACAGCACGCCGCGCATCCGCGCCAGGTACTCATCCCGGTCCCGGCTGTCGGCGAAGGTCGGCACCCGCAGCGCGCCGCGCCCGGTGCGCCAGCCCTCCTCGCCCACGCGGACCCGCATGCAGAACTTCTCCCCGGTCAGGTAGGGCGGATCCATGTAGATCAGCTTGATGCCGCCCGCATGCGCCTCCCGCAGCGACTCCAGCACCTGCGCGCAGTCGCCCGGATACAGCGTGCCGCGCGGCCCCGCGCCGGAATGAATCTCCGTATTGACCTGTATCCTTTCGGGCTTCATGGCCAGTCCTCCCGTCTGCAATCGGGCCGAGGGTCGTTTTCCGCGGCGGTTCCGCCGCACGATTTCACAGCTTCCATTATAGCACAGTTTCCGGTCCGCGGCAACCTCTCAAAATCACCGCTTGTCCGGCACCATCGTCAGCGCGATGCGCTTCTTCTTTTCGTCCACGCTGACCACCCAGACCTTCACCACGTCCCCGACCCTGACCACCTCGGAGGGATGCCTTACGAATCGGTCCGCCAGGCGGGAGATGTGCACGAGGCCGTCCTGATGCACGCCGATATCGACGAAGGCCCCGAAGTCGATCACGTTGCGCACCGTGCCGGTCAGCTCCATGCCGGGCTTCAGGTCCCGGATGTCCAGCACGTCCGTGCGCAGCACCGGGCGGGGCAGGTCGTCGCGGGGGTCGCGCCCGGGCTTCTGAAGCTCCGCGAGGATGTCCCGCAGCGTAGGAAGGCCCACGCCCGCCTCCCGCGCCAATGCCTCCAGGCCGTGGCGCTCCGCGCGCAGCCCGACGTCCGGAATGCCGCCCCGAACGTCCTTCGCATCGTAGCCCAGCGCGGACAGCACCGCTTCCGCGGCGCCGTAGCTCTCCGGGTGCACGGCGGTGGCGTCCAGAGGGTTCCTGGCGTCCCGCACCCGCAGGAAGCCGGCGCACTGCTCAAAGGCCCGCGGCCCCAGCTTGGGCACCTTCTTCAGCGCCGCCCGGGAGGGAATGCCGTTTTCCTCGCGGTAGGCCACGATGTTTTTGGCCAGGGCGGGGCCGATGCCCGCCACGTGGGACAGCAGCGCCGCCGACGCGGTGGAGACCTCCACCCCGACGAGGTTTACGCAGCGCTCCACCACGCCGTCCAGCGCGGCGCTCAGCTCGTTCTGTTTCAGATCGTGCTGGTACTGGCCCACGCCGATGGACCTGGGATCGATCTTCACGAGCTCCGCCAGCGGGTCCTGCATGCGCCGGGCGATGGACACGGCGCTGCGCTGGGTCACGTCGAAGTCCGGGAACTCCTCGGCGGCCAGCGGGCTGGCGGAGTACACCGAGGCCCCGGCCTCCGAGACGATCATGTAGGCCGCGCCGGGCAGCTCCGGCAGGAGCCCCGCGATGAACTGCTCGCTCTCCCGGGACGCCGTGCCGTTGCCGATGGCGATGGCGGTCACGCCGTACTTTTTGACAAATCCCTTGATCAGCCGCGCGGCGGCCGCCTTGCGCGCCTCGTCTCCGGGCAGCGTGAAGTATCCGACGCCGGTGTCCAGCACCCTGCCGTTTTCGTCCACCACCGCCAGCTTGCAGCCCATGCGGAATCCGGGATCGACGCCCAGCGTCACCTTGCCCCGGATGGGCGGCTGCATCAGCAGCTGGTAGAGGTTGTCAGAAAAGGCGCGGATGGCCGACGCGTTGGCACGGTCCGTCAGCAGGCTGCGGATCTCCCGCTCCAGGGAAGGAAACAGCAGACGGCTCCAGGCGTCGTCGCAGGCCGCGCCCACCTGCGCCGAGGCGGGCGAATTCCCCCGCAAAAAGGCCCGGCGCACCGTCCACAGCGCGCGCTCCTCCGGCGCTTCGACGGACACCTTCAGGAATCCCTCCCGCTCCCCGCGGTTCACGGCGAGCACGCGATGGGCCGCGATGCTGCGCACCGGCTCCCGGAAATCGTAGTAGTTGCCGTAGACGCTGTCCTCCTCCACGGCCGCCCGGGAGACGACGACGCCCTCGCGGGTCAAAAGCTCCCGGAGCTGCCTGCGCAGGGCAGCATCGTCGCTGATCTGCTCCGCGAGGATGTCCCGCGCGCCGGCCAGCGCCGCTTCAGCATCCGGAACGCCCTTCCCGGCGTCGACGAATTCCGCCGCCTTCGCCCAAGGGTCGCCCCGCTCCGGCTGCACCAGCAGCCAGCTCGCCAGCCCCTCCAGCCCGCGCTCCTTCGCGACGGTCGCCCGGGTGCGGCGCTTGGGCCGGAAGGGACGGTAGAGGTCCTCCAGCTCCGAAAGCGTCGCGGCCCTGGCCAGCTGGGCAAGCAGCTCGTCCGTCAGCGCGCCCTGCTCCTTCAGCGCCCTCTCGATCTCCTCCCGCCGCTTCTCCAGTCCGCGCAGGTACTCCAGACGCTCGGCCAGCGCACGCAGCACCTGGTCGTCCAAGGACCCCGTGGCCTCCTTGCGGTAGCGCGCGATGAAGGGGATCGTGTTGCCCGCGTCCAGCAGCCCGATTACCGCCCGCACCTGCTCCGGCCGCAGCGAAAACTCCTTTGCGAGAATCGTGACGAAATCCATATCCGCATCCTCCCCCGTGTCGTCCGGGTCTTGCACACCCCTGAAAACACCACTCCATTATACCAGCAAATGGCAATATGAGACAGGCCGGCGATCGCCGCAGCTGCGCTGTTTTCAAATTTAACATGCATTCGGGTGCGGGGAAATGGATTTCGGTGCATTCTCCCCCTTGACAAACGCCGCGCATTCCGATATCATAAACTTGTAAGTTGTCTGATAAGTAATGGGACCCATCGGAGAGACAGCGATGAAGATACAGAATGTCAACGTGACGGCACAGATCGTCGCCTACATCCGGGAGCGGATCGAGACCGGCGAATGGGCCGTGGGCCGGAAGATCCCCTCCGAAACGCAGCTGGTCGACGCCCTGGGCGCCAGCCGCGCCAGCGTGCGCTCCGCCATACAGTACTTCATCGGTCTGGGCGTGCTGCAGAGCTACCAGGGCAAGGGCACCTTCCTGGTGGACAATCGCGTCGATTCCGATCCGGACGCCTCCGGGAAGATCACCGCGGAGGACTGCCGGGACATCTACAAGGTGCTGGAGTTTCGCCGCATGCTGGAGCCCGCGGTGTGCCGGATCGCCGTGCAGCGCTCGGGGCCGGACGTGTACGAGGCGCTGGAACTGTGCCTGGAGGCCATGCGGCACTGCCATCTCTCCAACAACTCCGCGCAGTTCGTCCAGGCGGACCTCCAGTTCCACGAGACGATCTGCCACGCCTCCGAAAACCCGCTGGCCATCAAAAGCCTGTGCCGGGTCTTTCAGGAGACGCTGCGCAACCACGAACAGATGAACGCGCTCTTCGGCGACGAATCCGGCATCCGCTGCCACACCGCGATCCTCGAGGCCTTCCGCGCCGGCGACGCCGACGGCGCCTCGGAGCGCATGGCGGAACACCTGGACGAGGCGCTGGCGCGCGTGCGGGACATGCTTTGAACCTACGGCACTTTGCACACGAAGATCACAGGGAGGAACAGACATGGCAGTCAAGATCACCGACGTACGGGTCATCTGCACCGCGCCCGAGGGCATCAATCTCGTGGTCGTGCGGGTGGACACCAACCAGCCCGGCCTCTACGGCCTGGGCTGCGCCACCTTCGCCTACCGCCACCTGACCGTGCAGCACCTGGTGGAGAACTACCTGAAGCCGCTGCTGGTCGGCCGCGACGCCGAGGCCATCGAGGAGAACTGGCAGCTGATGCACCAGAACGCCTACTGGCGCAACGGCGGCATCGAGAACAACGCCATCTCCGGTGTGGACATGGCGCTGTGGGACATCAAGGGCAAGCTGGCCAACATGCCGCTGTACCAGCTGTTCGGCGGCAAGGTGCGCGAGGGCGTGCCGGTGTACCGCCACGTGGATGGCCGGGACATCGAGGAAATCTGCGACAACATCCTGCGCTTTCAGGAGATGGGCATCACCCATCTGCGCTGCCAGTGCGGCGGCTACGGCGGCGCGCCCTACGGGCAGACCCCGTCCACGGCCCCGATCGGCGCCCGCGACGGCATGTACCTGGATGCCCGCAGGTACATCCGGGACACCGTGGAGCTCTTCGCCCAGATCCGCGAGCGCATCGGCTACGAGATGAACCTGGTGCACGACGTGCACGAGCGCATCGCGCCCAGCGAGGCCATCCGTCTGGCCCGCGCGCTGGAGCCCTACGACCTGTTCTTTCTGGAGGACCCGGTGCCGCTGGAGCAGGTCAACTGGCTTCGCAACCTGCGGCAGCAGACCAGCATTCCCATCGCCCAGGGCGAGCTGTTCAACAACTCCCGGGAGTGGAAGGCCATCATCGCCGAGCAGCTGATCGACTTCATCCGCGTGCACATCAGCCAGATCGGGGGCATCACCCCCGCCCGGAAGCTGCAGATCTTCGCGGAGCAGTTCGGCGTGCGCACCGCCTGGCACGGCCCGGGCGACATGTCCCCCCTCGCCCACGCGGCGAACATCCACATCGACCTGGCCGCGCAGAACTTCGGCGTGCAGGAGTGGTCCGGCATCGAGCCGCCGAATTTCGTCATTCAGGAGCTGAAGGGCCCCCACGGCGCGCTGCTGGACGTGTTCCCCGGCCTGCCGGAGTACCGCGACGGCTACGTCTACGCCAACGACAGGCCCGGCCTGGGCGTAGACCTGAACGAGGCGGAGGCCGCCAAATATCCCTGCGAAAACACCGTGACCACCTGGACGCAGACCCGCGCCCGCGACGGCTCGCTGGTCACGCCGTAAACGCCTTTGATCCCGTGCATCCGCACAGTCAGTCCATACAGCAAAGCGACAAATGGAAAGGAGCAACCCCAATGAACGCCATGATGAAGGAAGTCCTCGTCGTCAAGCCCGGTCAGTTCGAAGTGCGCGAGGTGCCGATCCCGGAGCTCGCCAACGAGGATGAGGTCCTGGTCCAGATGAAGTCCGCGGGCGTCTGCGGCAGCGATCACCACCTCTACCACGGCAAGAACCCCAATTCCACCTATCCCCGCATTCCCGGCCACGAAAACGCCGGCATCGTCGCCAAGGTGGGCGCGAACGTGACCAACGTGAAGGTCGGCGACCACGTCATCGTGGACCTGCTGTCCTCCTGCGGCACCTGCTACCAGTGCACCCACGGCCGCAAGAACGTGTGCGAGCACGTGCGGGTGCGCGGCTCCTCCGTGGACGGCGGCTGGCGCGAATACTTCACCGCCCCCGGCAAGGAGGTCTACAAGATCTCCGATTCCGTGGACTGGAAGGACGCCGCGCTGGTTGAGCCCTACGCCATCGGCGCGCACTGCACCGGCCGCGGCCGCGTCGTCGCGGACGACGTGGTGTTCATCCTGGGTGCCGGCACCATCGGCTCCATCATCCTGCAGACCTGCAAGGCCAAGGGCTGCCAGACCGTGATCGTGTGCGACGTGGTGGACTCCTCCCTGGAGCGCGCCAAGGGCTACGGCGCGGACTACGTGATCAACTCGAAGAACGAGGACGTGGTGGCGCGCGTGAAGGAGATCACCGGCGGCCACGGCTGCACCATCGCCTTCGACTCCGCCTGCTTCCCCGGCTCCCTGACGCTGTGCCTGCAGCCCGGCCTGCTGTGCAACGCCGCCCGCATGGTGCCCCTGGGCTTCTGCACCGTGCCCGAGCAGATCACCCAGGCGATGATCAACACCCGCGAGCTGGACGTCATCGGCACCCGCATGTCCCAGAACGCCTTCCAGCCCACCATCGCCCACATGGAGAACGGCGACTTCAACACCAAGGGCATCGCCACCACGTTCATCAAGTTC
>JAFWBZ010000329.1 GCA_017537105.1 Clostridia bacterium
CCCGCGGGCAGGTCTGCGGCTTCAGCCGCCCGCTGCAGCGCCTCCAGCGTCCTCGTCCCGCAGACGCCGTCCGCCGTCAGCGCGCAGTCCACCTGGAAGCGCCGGACCGCCAGCTCGGTGCAGTCGCCGAACTCGCCGTCGCAGCCCCAGGCGCCCAGGTCGTAGCCCAGCCGCAGCAGCAGCTCCTGCATCAGCCGCACGTCCTCGCCCGCACAGCCGTGCCGCAGCGTGCGCTCGCCGAGCCGGTATTCCACCGCGAGCAGCGCGCCCTCGTACCGGCTGCCGTTCGTGAGCACCACCGCGGTGTGCCCGCTGGTCTTCGTGACGAGGATGTCGCCCCGGCCCAGGTACAGCGCCTGCTCCTGGTACTTCGCGCCCTTCAGCTCCACGAAGGCGCCGGTCCCCAGCAGGTTGGACGCCAGGTTGGCCGTCCGGAAGCCGCTGGGCAGGCCGGTGATGCCCGCGTAGGCGCAGCACACCCGCACCAGCGCGGAGCAGTCCGTCTCGCAGGCCGTCTTCACCCGGGAGACGTCGAAGCCCACCAGCTCCGCCGCCTTGTACAGGCTGTTGCGCTGGCCCTGGTCGTAGCCGATGCTGCGGTTGGCGCAGGCCATCTCCATGCACCGGGCGATCTTCTCCGCCGCGCGATCGTCCCGCGCGCGCAGCACCCGCCAGCCCTTTCTGTGCAGATACCAGGCCTGGGTGCTGACCTCCCGGCCGGTCTGGTCCCCGGCCGCCCCGCCGCTGGCGCGGCCGTTTTCATCGATCCTCGCGCTGCCGATCTTCACCGCCATCGTCAATTCCCCCTTCTCCGTCCTGGGCCTCCGCCCCGCCTTCGTCCTCCCGGCCGTGCAGCTGCGCCAGCACCGCCTTCAGCCGCTCCGGCACGGGCAGGCCGATGTGCGCCGCGTTCTCCAGCAGGGACAGCCCCTCGTTGCTCAGATAGAAGCAGATCACGACGCCGCGCAGCGCGCTGCCGCCGCCCACCACCTGGACGTCCACCACGTTGGCCACGCCCACCAGCATCAGAATCAGCACCTTCTTGCAGATGCCCTTGAAGCCCACGGCGCTGGACAGCTTCCGGTCCAGCGCCGCGCACAGCAGGCCCGTGAGGTAGTCCAGCGCCATGAAGACCGCCAGCGCGGTCAGCAGGCCGTCGACGCCCCCGACGAAGCCGCCCAGCCATCCGCCGACGGCCGCCGCCGCGAGCTGCACCCGCGTCCAGATCCTCTCCACCGCAATGTCCCGCATTGCATTGCCTCCTTTTTTCTCACAGGAATCGTCGTATCCTTTCCCCCGCATCCGCCGGCCGCCCCTCTACACCTTGGTGTACTCCACCGCCACCGCGCCGCCGGCGATACCGGACGCCGAGCCGGGGCCGACGTACACGTGGGCCGTGCCGGTCGTGCCGCTGGCCGTCGCGCCTGCGACGTACACGCTGATGACGGATGTGCTGCTTACCGTCGGATTCGGCAACGGGGCAAACGTGCCGTTGCTGCGCTTGCAGCCGCCGATGATCCGGATAATGCTGCTGATGTCGCTCAGCGCCAGGCCCAGGCTGTACCCCTGATTGCCGCCAGCGGCGATGGTCCCGACGCTCACCACTCTCCGGTAGATCTTCTTCCCGTCGATCCACGTGCCGCCGGTGTCCACCTCGTCGGCGCTGTAGTTCGTCACGCCCTCGATGCCCCCGTAGGCGAAGAACGGGTATTCGCTCTCCAGCCTGGGATTGCCCTCGGTGGAGGACGAGAACCGCCCGAAGGCCGCGCCGCCGGTGCTCGCCCCGGACAGGTGCAGGTTCGCAAACGCCCGGCTGACGGAGGCCGAAGCAGAAGCGCTCTCATAGGCGTCGCCGAACCACAGCAGGAAATACCAGTCGTTGCCGTTGCTGAACGTCTGCGTCACCAGCGACACGTCGTCCGTCACGCCCGCCAGCAGCGCGGTGATCGAGGAGGTCAAATCGACATAGCTGGAGGCCGTCGTCGGCGCGACTCCCGAAGCGTAGTACAGCCGACAGGCCATGCCGGACACGTCGGCGTATGAGGTCTTCCCCAGTTGCGCCGTGAGCAGCAGCCGCTCGCCCTCGTCGCTGGCCGTGCCGTCCGCCAGCCCGCGCTGGATGGACAGGCTCGCCGTCGGCGACCACCTGTGGGACAGCAGCACCAGGTCGCCGCCGTAGCCGCCGCTGATGTCCAGAAACACGTCGTTCCCGTAGGAGGAGTGCCACTGGATGTTCAGCCCCACAGCGCTGCCGATCAGCGCGTCGTTATACTGCCCGGTGCTGGCGTTGACGAGGTAGCCCACCGTCCGACCGTCGCTTTCGGCGGTCAGCACCAGCCGCTCGCTGTCGTCGATGGCCCCGTAGGTTCCATCGTCCGGCACAAAGGTCAGCGTCTGCGTGATCGTCATCGTGGCGTTGTTGGCCCACGACACGCCGCCGAAGCCGCCGTACCGGGGATCGATGTTCAGCGCCTCGCTCCGGAAGAACGCACCGTAGTTTCGCCCGAGGGCGTCCACCGCCGCGGTCCGGTAGAAGGCGTTCAACGTGGCGCTCAGCCCGCTGAGCGCGCGGCCGGACGTGTTCTTCAGCGTGATCGTCATCTGTGTGCTCTCGCCCACGGCGATGGCGCTCGGCGCAAACGACAGCGCCGTGATCTGGATGTGCCCGAGATAGGAATTCTGTGCCATTCACCAATCACCTCACGCCTTCTTGAACACCAGCCCGCCGTCCACGGACCGGCGCAGCTGGTAGTCGCCGAACTGCACGTAGTCGCCGGCGAACTTGCTGTACTTCCTGCCGCCCAGCACGACGTTGACGGACTCGCTGTCGATCATCACCTCGTTGCTGGTCTGGCTGTCGCCCACGTGCAGCCCCTCGGTGTCGATGCGCACGACCCGCCGGAAGTCCTCCCGGGCCGCGTCGGCGGTCACCTGCGCCGCGTCTGCCGCTGCCTGTGCGCGGTTCACGTCGTCGTCCAGCCCCTGCCGCACGCCCTCCACGTAGCTGCCGCCGCCGGTCCGCGTGGCGTATGTGAGGTCCATGTCCGCGCCCGCGTCGTTGGTCAGCACCGTGGTGCCGTCTCGGGTGTGCAGGGAGCGCAGGGCCGTCAGCTGCGCCTCCGTCAGCGGCGTGACCACGGGCGTGGCGAGGGCGTATACGACCGTTGCGCCCGCGGTCAGGCCGCCCGTGGTGGAGAGATACGCGCCCGGAATGGTCTCGCCATCGTAGCCGGGAATCGTGCCGCACCGCTTGGTGTACGTCCCCGCCGCAAGGTCGATGGTGTCGCAGACCCACTGCTGGCCGTCCGCGTCGGTGTAGTTGCCGCCGCTGGACACCTTGATGCCCGGCAGGCCGTTGGGCGTGGGCAGGGTGGTATGCGTCGCGTTGGTCCCCTGCGCGTCGTCCGCGCACGTCAGCGTGATCCGCATCCACTGCGGCTGCCCCGCGCTGTACGGTTCCCACGCGGGCGGCACGATGCCCTCCACATAGGTTTCGTCGCGGTAGATCGCCGGGTACATGGTCACGTTGACCGTAGTGCCGGACGCCACTGCGGCGCGGAACAGCACATAGCACGGCTCGGTCAGCACAAAGCGCCGTTGGTTCTGCGCAGTGCCCGCCGCATAGGACGTGTTGTTCATCGCACGGCTGTAGTCCGTCGCCTTCCACGCGGAGAGCAGCCACTTCACGAGGCTCGTCTCCGGCTCAGACACGATATATTGCCCGGCGGGGAGCAGCGGATAGTTGCCGTCGATCAACACGTTCGGAGACGATACGGTGCTGTCGCTGTAGGAGTCTGCAACCGCCGTACCCTCGATGTGGATGCCGCCGTCTCCCGGGTCGCTGTACGTGATGCCGTTGGACAGGCCCCGGTCGCGTCGCATACCCCTCAGCAAATTCAGGCCGCAGGTCATGCCGACGCTGCGGATGGGCTGCGGCAGGGCCGGGCTCGGGTTGGCAACGCCTCCGGAGCGCGGTTCATACGTCGTGTCCGCCACGCTGTTGAGCATCATCATGGGATGGATCACGCAGTCCACCGTCTTGCCGGTCTCCACGCGCAGTCGCGCATAGTCCGCCGTGGTGTCGTCGGTGATGGTGTAGGTGCCGTCGATCGTGACGATCCTGCTGACCAGCCCGCTGCCCGTGTTTGTGTACAACTGCAGCGCGACGTTGGTGCCCCCAAACCCGGTGCCGCTGCCGGTCACGAGGAATCGGTAGGTCCCGGCGGGGATGTTCAGCAGGTTGTAATTGTAGTGCAGCTGATACGTCGCCACGGCGGTGGACGTGCCGGTCACGTGAAATCCCCCGTCCGGCAGCGGCGCAAACGTTATGCCGTTCACCGTTCGTATGCCATACAGGTTGTAGGCCGGCAACAAATTCTTTCCGGTGGGCGCTTGTGTCTGCTCGCTCCTGCCGTAGAGCACCAGCCCGCCGATCGCCGCCTCCGCGCTGTCGGACACCGCGATGTCGCCGCCGTGGGCCGTCGCCGTCATGGCCGCCTCGCCCGCGATGACCTCCAGCGACTTCCCGCCGTGGATTCACTCGTCCACAGCTTGTCGATGAACGCCTGATTCGCGTACAGCCGCCCGGCGGTCAGCGTGTCGATCAGCGCGTTGACGCCCTTCATATTCGCCGCGGCAAGGTCCTGCACGGTCAGGTCCGTCTCAATGATGCTGCCGCGCCCGTCCGCCGTCTCGCCCGCCGCGATCTCGCCCTGCGTCAGCGTGACCTCCGTCGGAATCAGGTTGCCGGAGCTGTCGAAATCGAGGCGGTAGTATTTGCCGTCCCCGGCCTTGATGACCAGCGCGCCCACGGTAGCCTGCACCATCTGGGCGTTGTCCACCTGCAGCTTGCGGATGTAGTAGCGCCCGGTCACCGCGTCCCGGGCGATCAGCTGCTCGACGTTCGCGTCCTTGATCTGCGCAAAACCGATGTCCGCCGAGCCGATCTCCGCCTGCGCGATGGCGGCCGTCCCCAGCTTCGCGTTGATGGCGTCGACTTCGTTCGCGTCGATCTTCGCGGCGGTGACGGCGTTCGCCCCGAACTTGTCGGCGGTGACGGCCCCGGCGCTCAGCTTCTCCGCGGTGATCGCGCCCGCCGCCACCTTGCCCGCCGTCACGCTTTCCGCCTGTATCGCGTCGGCGTTCACGCTGTCCGCCTGGATGGCCCGTGCGGAGATGGCGCCGTCCCCCACCTGTCCCGCGCCCACGGTGCCGGGCAGGATCTTCGCACCGCTGACACTCGAGATCTGCCAGCCGGAGACGCTGGCGGTCATGTCCTTCAACGCGCCGAACTCCGCCGCGGAGACGCGCTCCGGGCGCACCAGCCAGGTCAGCTCCGTCAGGTCGATGTCGGCCCGCACGCCCACCCGCCGGTCGTGGATGTGCACGGTGTCATAGACGAACAGCGGCTCGAGGTGTTTGTACTGCGCGTACTCCGCCGTGTCGCCCAGCATCACGAAGTCCACGCGCATGCGGATCTCCGGCACGTCGCAGCCGCCGTCGAACAGCGCCGCGGCCCGCTCCACCAGCATCTGGCGGGCGATGGCCACGGTCACATCGCCGCTCCCCTTCCCGACCCTCGCGTCGCCGACCGCCTCGAAGTGGATGCGCGGCGGCGAATCGCTGTCGTAGCCGTCCCGGACGACGATGGCCCCGTTGACGGCGCCGTCCGGCGCGGTGTAGAAGCGGAGCCCGTCCGGCAGCGCCGTGCCGCCGTTGTACACGTGCCGGCCGTCGACGACAGAACCGCCGATGTACAGCGGATTGCCGCTCTTGTCCTCGCCGGCGGGCCGGATCGCCGTGGCGACGCCGGAGACGTCCTCCCGCACGTCCACGCCGATCAGGTTCTTCGCGTACTCGATGCGCACGCCACGGTCCAGCCCGGCCCGGCGCAGCACGTAGATCTCGTAGTCGTCGCAGACGATCTCCGCGCCCCACCTCGCCGCCACGCCGTCCTCCGGGTCGATCAGCGCTGCAATGGGGTTGACGTTCATGGCGTCGAAGCCCACGTGGCTGTCGCCGATGTCGGTGAAGATGGTGAAGTCATGGGGCATGACCGCGCTGCGCAACACGTTCTCGCAGGCAGTGCGGCAGGTCAGGCTGCCGTTGTTCTTGTAGGTGCTGAGATTCCCCAGCAGGTCATAGACGATGCGCCGGGCGCGGACCTCGACGCTGCCGGGGTCGCTGTCGCCCGTCTGCGGGTTGACCTCGTAGATGCGGAAGAGCTGCTGCCGCACCGCGTAGGAGGGCTCCGCCGATTCGAGGCCTCCCTCGTCCTGCTCGACGGGCACGTTCCGCTGCGTCCGCGTCAGCCCCGCGCGCTCCATCCAGCCGGAGACCTTGCCCAGCTTGACTTTGTACCGGCTGTTGCCGTCAGAGGCGTCGGCCACGCCGGTCACCGTGACGACCTGCCCGACCTTCAGCAGCGCCTTCTTCTTGCCGCTCCCCGAAAGGCCGCTGCCGGAGTAGAGATACCTCTGCGCCTTCGTGGCCGTGGCGGACACGGCGTAGCGGTCCACCGCGGCCACATAGGTGCCGTCCTCCTTGAGCCCCGGGCACAGCCGCATGGGCACCATGGTTTTGAGGATCGCGCCGTTGACCAGCGCCTTCCACTTGCCATAGGGGTCCACCGGGTGGGTGAAGGTCAGCTCGCCGAACTCGCCCGCCTTCAGGTTGAACTCCGCATCCTCGTCCAGCAGCGCGCCGACCCGCCCGATGGTGGAGCAATCGTCCTCGTCCGGGGCATAGGCATAGATATATGCCATCATCTCCACCTCCTTTGTCGGCTGCCCCGCGACCTCTCGGTCCCGTCGCAGCTTCGCGCCCGCGCAGCCCATGCGCTGGGCGCTCGTGTCGATGATTTCATCATCTCCACCTCCAATTCGGCTGTATGACCACGCTGGTGATGCTGCCCGCGGTGCCGGCGACGCTGGACCAGCTGACCGTGTTGATGCCGGGCGCCAGCGTGGGCCAGGCGCCGTCGTCCGACAGGATAGTCACCTGCGGGCTGGCGTTGACGTTGCCCTTGAACGCCATCATCGCGTCGCAGTCCAGCGTGATGGACGGGGCGATGTCATCCAGCAGCACCGTCGCGCCGTTGACCAGCAGGTTCATGCTGCCGGAGCCGTACACCGTGATGACGGGCTTCGCGGGCCAGGTGCCGCCGCCGGAGAAGGCCCGGGCCGCCGTGATGGCGGGGAGGCTGGGGTCGCCGACCTGGTAGCGGAAGGGCTCGCAGGAGAACGCCACCTCGGTGCGGCAGTTCCCGCTGACGTAGATGCCGGACTTCAGGTCAAAGCCCTTGATGATGCGCGCTTTCCAGTAGTAATCCGGGAAGCTCGAAAGCACCAGCTTCCCGCCGCCGGAAAGCCACGCCGCGACGGCGTCGATGTCCGCGTCGCCGCCGATTTCGAACGCAATCCTGTGGCTGACCGGCTTGAAGGAATCGTCCGACAGCCACAGCGCGCCGTCCCTGCCGGGGATCTCCACGGCCCTGCCGCGCGCCTCGGCGATCTGCACGTCCGGCAGCGCCAGCACCCGCAGCCCCATGTCTGCCGAGGACGTGCCGTTGAATGAAAACCAGAGATTGTCCTGCCTGGACATATCGCACCCCCTACCTTCCCCCGTAGCGCATGGCGATGTTGCGCGCGCGCGCGTTCTGCACCTGCGCGGTGTTCTCCGAATTGACCCTGGCCACCGTCCGGCCGTCCAGCTCGAGCACGGGGCTCAGCTGCCGCAGCGCGCCGGCCAGCCGCTCGTAGTC
>JAFWBZ010000330.1 GCA_017537105.1 Clostridia bacterium
CACTGGAATAGGGGGACCTCGAATAAATCCCGGGCAGGTCTGTGATCAGCGTGTCAGCATGCCCGCGGATCACGCCGTCCTTCCGGTCCACGGTGACGCCGGGGAAGTTGCCCACGTGCTGGTTGGAGCCGGTGAGCTGGTTGAACAGGGTGGTCTTCCCCGCGTTCTGGTTGCCCACCAGAGCGAAGGTGAGGGTGGTGCCCTCGGGGAGCGGGTCGCCGTCGCCCTTGCGGTGGTACTTGCCGTCCTCGCCCAGGCCAGGGTGCTCGATGGGCTCGATGGTGGAGATGCCGATGTGGGGGTTGGAGCGCTGCTCGATGGGCTCGATGGAGATCTGGGCGGCGTCGGCAAGGCGGAGCGTCAGCTCGTAGCCGTGGACCTGGAGCTCCATGGGATCGCCCATGGGGGCCAGCTTCACCACCGTGACCTCTGCCCCGGGGATCATGCCCATGTCCAGAAAGTGCTGCCGAAGCGCGCCCGTGCCGCCCACGGCGTCCACGCGCGCGGTCTGTCCGATTCCCAATGCTCGCAGGGTCATGCCGCCGCCTCCCATTTGTCTCGCTGTAAAATCTTTTTGAAGAAGGGATATGCCCGGAAAAAAAGCGCCGCAGACGCTCTCTTTCGGATTTGCCGGCCGGTCAGGGGCGCGGCTGTGCGCCCTCGTCCTCGATAAAGAGCGCGATGCGCTGGATCAGCTCGATGAACTGCTGCGCCTCCGCCTCGCTCAGGTGCGAGACCAGCTTCGCGTGGAAGTCCACCGCCGCCTGGTTCTGCGCCCGGGCGAGGGCCTCTCCCCGGGGCGTCAGCGCCACCAGCACGCGGCGCTTGTCCTCCCGGTCCGGGGTGCGCTCCACGAGTCCGGAGCGCTCCAGGGATTTCAGGATGTTCGCGATCCGCCCGGTGGTCAGCCCCAGCCGCTCCGTCAGCGTGCCGGGAAACATCGGCTGGCCCACGTGAAAGAGATACAGCAGCAGGCCGCTCTCGCCGCGGGCCCGGCTGCCCTCCACGAGCTGCTCCAGCGCGCGCACGTGGTCCAGGTGCGTGCACCAGAGGGCCTCTCCGAGCTTGTTCGTGTCCATGGTTGAATCGCCGTCCCTTCCGTAGGTTATTTTACACTAACCCGCGCGGAATGTCAACCCCTTTCGGGGAAAGAAATTGCCGGGGCCCTTCCCATGCGGAAGGGCCCCGGCGGGGAATGCGGGAGTCCGGGATCACTCGTCCAGGAGCTCGTCCTTCGCGGCCTCGACGGTCTCCTCGGCCTCGGCCTTCACCGCTTCGACGGTCTCTTCGGCCTCGGCCTTCACCGCTTCGACGGTCTCCTCGGCCTCGGCCTTCACCGCTTCGACGGTCTCTTCCACCTCGGCCTTGGCGGCCTCGACGACCTCGGAGGCGGCATGGACCTTTTCGGCGGCGGCGTCGCGGGCCTGCTCATAGGCGGCCTGGGCGCGGTCGGAGATGTTCTGGACCTTCTCGGCCACGGCGGTCTGCACCTTTTCGGCGGCATCGGTGGCCTTTTCCGCGGCGGCGCGGGCCTGGTCCACGATGTCCTGGAAGCTCTCGGGCGCGGGGGCCTCGGGGGCGGCGGGGGCCTCGACCTCCGGCGCGGGGGCCTCGGCGGCGGGCTCCTCGGCGTGGTACTTGTTCTGGATGAAGTCGTGGATGGGGTTGGTGGAGGTGGCGGCGGAGCGGATCTGCTCGACCTGGTCGGAGACCTCCTCCTTGATCTGGGTCATGACGTCCTTGGGCATCTCCGGGGCGGCGGGAACGGCGTCCTTGACCGCCTTTTCCGCGGCCTCCGCGGCGTCGCCGGCCTTCTCCGCGGCCGCGCCGACGGCTTCCTTGCCCTTGGCGACCAGGTCCTTGGCGGCGCCGACGAGCTTATCGTCGATGTCGGTCTTGTCGAGGACTTCCTGGGCCTTGCCCTTCAGGTCCTTGGCGGCGCCGACGAGCTTTTCATCGAGATCGGTCTTGTCCAGCACCTGCTGGGCCTTGTCCTTGAGGCCCTTGGCGGCGTCGACGAGCTTGTCGTCAATGTCGGTCTTTTCCAGCGCGTCCTTGGCGGTGTCCACGCCCTTCTTGCCGAGATTCTGCAGCTTTGAGAACGCCTTGCTCAGTCCATCGAGAATGCCAGCCATCGTAGATTCCTCCTGTTCGAGTTTTGTTTGGCGACATTATAGCAGATTTTGGAGTGCAATGCAAGATCGCGCAAAAATCGGGGAAAAAGAACGGAAACGATGCGCAAACCGCTACCCCGCCACGTAGCCGCTCTTCTCCACGAGCTCGGCGGCCTGGTCGCCCTGGAGCCACTCCCACAGGGCGTTGACGTTGGGGTTTTCGGTGTTGGACTTCAGCCGGATGGCGTAGAGGGTGGAGGTGAGGGGATAGCTTTCGTTGCGGATGTTCTCCACGGTGGGGGCCACGCCGTCGACGGCCAGCAGCTTCACGTCGCTCTGCATCATCTCGGTGCAGAAGAAGCGGAAGGAGTAGCCCAGGGCGTTGGGCAGGTTGCGGTATTCCACGGTCTCCAGGATGTCGCCCATGTCCCAGGCGACGATCTCCTGCGGGGCCTCCATCAGCGGCATGTCGCCCATCAGGGCCTCCAGCGCGGTCTGGCTGCCGGAGTTCTTGGGCCGCTGGTAGGGGATGATCGCGCCCAGGCCGTCGACGCCCACCTCGGACCAGTCCTTGATGAGCCCGGCGTAGATCCAGCGGATCTCGTTGAGCAGGAGCCCCTCGACGGGGTTCTGTTGGTTGACGACGAACACGAACGCCTCCCGGCCGAAGGGCAGCATGTCGAATTCCACGCCCTTTTCCTCCGCCATCTGCAGCTCCTCGTCCGAGGGCTGCGCCACGAAGATGATGTCCGCCTGGCCGTCGATCAGCCGCTCGTAGGCCACGTTGGTCTTGGTGCAGGTGATGAGGGGGTTGAACGCGGGCGCCTCCGGGTCCCAACCCTGATAGCGGATCTTGGACGGGTACAGCGCCTGCACGAACGCCGAGTACACCGGGAACAGCGCCGTCGCGCCGTCCAGGTGGGGCAGGTCGTGGTCGTAGGAGACGCGGTGGGCAAGCGTGGGCTTTCCGCTGAGCTTGGCCACCTTTTTTCCGGTGAAGGGCATGTAGTCCGTCAGGTCCATGCTGGCGGTGAGGATGGTGGCGGGCTTCGCCTCGCCGGAGGAGAGGTCGTAGAACTCGGCGGTGTCCTCGCCGTAGCCGGAGTTGACGGTCACGATGCCGTCGTCGGAGATGGCGACGTCGTATTCGGTCTCCAGCAGCACCTTGCCCGCGCGGTCGATGACGCCTTTTTTGCTGCCGTCCAGCTCCACCTCCGCGTAGCCCGCGGGAGTGAATTCATAGGCTTTGAGAAACGCAGGCTCGATGACCCAGGCGCCCGTCGCGTCGATGTAGCCCCACGAATAACTCTCGCTGTCGCACACGGCGGCGAGGCCGCAGGAGAAGCTCCCGGCGTCCTGGTATTTCGCCTCGACGACCGTGGCGCCGGTCCGGTCGATGAAGCCCCAGAGGCCGCTTTGCACCTCCCAGAGGCCGCTTTGCTCCTGCACGGCGGCCAGGTCCTCGGAGAAGGAATGGACCGCCTGGTATTGCAGCGGCGTCAGCGCGGTCCCGTCGGGGTTGAGGAAGCCGTAGTCCAGGCCGCTGACGACCTCGATGGGGTCGTCGGACTGCCAGCGGAGATTGATGTCATCGTACAAAAAGTCCGTCAACAGCGCGCCCTTGTTGTCGCCCAGGGCCCATTTGTCGCCTTGCTGGAGCTTCACCAGGCCGTTGCCGGAGGTCTGTCCCCACCATCCTTCGCCGCCGTTGTGCAGGTCTTCATAGACCGGCTCATAGAGGACCTTGCCGGTGAGGTCGATGAGGCCGTAGCGGGTGCCTGTGTCCACGAGGACGCCGTCGCCGTAGGGGTTCTCCGTGTATTTCGTGTCCCCTTTTACCGCGACGACGGCCGTGCCGTCGAAGAATTGCCAGACATCGTCCCAGGCCGGGGCGATGACCATGGTCCCGGTGTGGTCAACGTAGCCCCACTTGCCGTCGATGCGCAGCGGCGCGAGGGGGCTGCCCTCCCGCCAGCCCTGGAAGGGCGCGCTGTATCCGAGATAGTGCAGGTCTTCGTACAGCACGTTGCCCTCGCCGTCCAGCAACACCCAGTGGGTGTTATCGTTGATGACGGCGTCGCCTTCGTTGTCCGGGCTGGTATCGAGGCAGGCCAGGTACCAGCCGTCGTATTCGTCGTAGTCTTTGTAATCGGTGTAGCCGTCCAGGAACGCGGGCCGGTCGGGCACGTCGTCCGCCAGTCCGGCCGCCGGCAGGAGCAGCGCCAGCATCAGCAGCAGCATAAACCCTCGCTTCATCATCACATCTTCCCCCTTGGTACGTTCGATGGGTCCACTGTATAGGACGGTTTGGGGCACAGGAAGGTTGCAGCCCGGAGCCCCGGAAATGCGAAATTTGTACAGCGCCATTGTATCACGCTTCGCGGGGGTGCGCAAGGAGGGGGACGAGGGAAGACGGAAGCCGTGCGGGGGCCTTTATTTCGCCCGGAGGGGGCGGCGTCTATTGACATCGCGGCGCGGGGCGTGCTATCATGCAAACGAAGACAAGGACGGCGAAGGAGGGACGGCGCGTGGCGCGCATCGGCATCTTCGGCGGCACGTTCAACCCCATTCACGTGGGCCATCTGACCCTGGCGGAGGAGGCGCGGCTCTCGGCGGGGCTGGACCGGATACTTCTGATTCCCTCCGGGGAATCCTACCTGAAGGACCCGCGGCAGATCGCGCCGCGGCAGGACCGGCTGCAGATGGCGCGGCTGGCCTGCGCGGGGCGCTACGAGGTCTCGGACCTGGAGATCCGGCGGGAGGGGCCCAGCTACACGGCGGTGACCTGCGCCGAGCTGCGGGCGATGTACCCGGAGGACGCGCTCGTGCTGATCCTCGGCGCGGACAGCCTGATGGAGATCGAGACCTGGCGGGACCCGCAGGCCATCTTCGACGCCG